>CALUXJ010000047.1 GCA_944324725.1 uncultured Acholeplasmatales bacterium | reverse complement strand
TCCTTCATTACTATTATACTATAATATTTGAAATAAAAAAACTAAGAAATAACTCTCAGTTTTAGTATACGAAAAAAAGGCAAAGTTAATCGTTGGCAAGGTGCTATTTTAATGTTAATTTATATAGCCTATTTAACCTATATTGCCTTACGTGACACAGGAGTTATTGCTTTGTAACTCCTTTTTCTTTGCCTTAAATTAATTATTCAAAAGTTTTACTTACTTCTACTAAATAATCACATATCTTTAAGTGTTGCGGACACATCTTTTCACATTGATGACATTTAATACAACTAGATGCCTTGCCAAAATCTTCAGTAAGTTTTTGGTATTCTGCCTTTTGCTTACTATAATTCCGATTAAGATTAGCTTTAGCTTCGTTATAAAGCTTAAAGTAAGCTGGGATATTAATGTGCTTTGGACATTTTTCCGTACAATAATTACAAGCAGTACAAGGAATTTTAATGGCTTCATTAATAATATCTGCACATTTTAACACTAAATTATGTTCCGCTTTGCTAAATGGTTTAAAGTCTTTCATATAACTCATATTATCTCTTAATTGAGCCAAATTTGACATACCAGATAAAACGACCATCACATCATCTAAGCTAGCGGCAAAACGAATAGCATAAGAAGGAATTGACATATTTTTATCATAATCCTGTAACACCTTACTAGCAGTTTCAGGTAAGTTAACTAATGTGCCACCTTTTACTGGTTCCATTACAATAATTTGCTTGCCATATTTTCTAACTGTTTCATAACATTTACGTGACTCGACAGTTGGGGATTCCCAGTCAATATAGTTAATTTGCAGTTGAACAAATTCAATATCTTTAGCATGAGAAGCTAAAATGTCATCTAAATCCTTAGCTAAACCATGATATGAAAAGCCTAAATGCTTAATCTTTCCCGCCGCTTTTTGTTTTAGGCAGTAAGCAAAAGAATTAAACTTCGTAGCCTTAGCATAATTTTCTACACATAAATTGTGTAACAAATAGTAATCAAAGTACTCAACCCCGCATTTGGCCAATTGTTCGGTAAAAAATTTGTCATTATCACTTTCAGATGTCAAAAACATCGTTGGTAGTTTACTAGCTAAAGTGTATTTATCACGAGGATAACGGCTAGTAAGACAACGTTTAACCGCTAACTCACTTTCATGGTTATGATACATATAAGCAGTATCAAAATATGTAAAACCATTGGCGATAAACTCATCTACCATTTGACAAACCTGTACTTCATCGATACTTTTTGGATCTTCCTTATTCAATAGGGGAAGACGCATTAACCCAAATCCTAATTTTTTCATTTACTTACCTCCTGACTGCATTAGCTCTTTACTTTTGGCTTTTAAAATTTGATAGGCTTCTTGAATATTATCTATATTAAGAACGGCTTTTTCCATCGGACATAAATCCGTACCTTGCCGATTAATAATATTTGGTACAAGCTTAGAATAGGAAACCTTAATATGTTCTTTTTCTAAAATATGTAAGGCTACTTGACTAATAACTTCCGCATAGACCTCTTTTATTCCAGCATATAAAAATAGCATAGCTACGCCCTTACCAACAATTTTATCTGCTACAACAAAGTTTGTTAAATTATAGTTTTTTTCGATTAAATCTAGCATTGGCTTAATTCCGTGTTTAGTCGAAGTAAAGCTAATATTATCTTTAACTAGGACAATACTTGTATTTCCAACTAATTTTTCTTGTGCTCTTAATATATCTTCCATATTCCTACCTCTTTATTTTATTTTACTACTAAATAGTTAAAATGCCTAGAAAAAAATAAGTGTATGGGGCAAACCCATACACTCAAATTAATTAATATATTTATTTAAAATAGCTAATAAAGCTGTATTGTCTACTGCTACAAAATCTTTAAAGCTCATTTGTTTTGCCTTTAGTTCGGTAGCTAATTCTTTAAAGAATGGATAAATATCTTTTTGTAAGATTGTACCTAAAGCTTCACCAAATACTTCTTTTCCTAACTTATCATTACCCTTGATAGAGATAATGAAGGCTGGTTCTGGCTTCTTTTCAACAAGTTTGAAACTACCTTGGAAACCAATTAAACCAATTTGATGAGTACCACAGCTTGAAGGACAACCTGATACGTGAATACGTGGTAAGTAATCACTTAAATCGCCATCCTGACGTAAAGAGTGAATTAAATTAACTAATGTACCATTAGAATCTCTTAAACCTACTTGACAAATTGTAGCACCAACACAAGAAACACTAGTTTCGAAAACATTACGTGCTGCAAATTCAGTAACCTTAAGAACAGCTTCTGCTTCTTTACCCGTTAAATTGATTACATAAATATTTTGGTCCGGTCCAATGCGCACCTCAACATCATCCATAGGTAAAATAGTATTGTATAAAGCTTCTAATTCTTCCTCTTTGATGTCTCCGCCAATTGGGTGGAATAATACAGCATAAAGACCTGGTTGTTTTTGTTCAATTAAACGCCAATTTTTAATATTTGTCGTTTCACCAACTTTAGTTACACTTTTGATTTCTGGATTGATATCAAGACCACCAGCAGCTAAAGCAGCTGTTAAATGTTTATTATATGCAGCTTTTAAACCTTCTATACCAAGAGTTTCCTGCATATAACGCGTTCTAGCCTTAGCTCTATTAGTATAATTACCATTTTCAATAAAGGTATCGATCATAGCCTTAATATAATAAAGTACTTGATTTGGTTTAGCACTGGTAGCAACTTGAACACCCATTTTTGGATTTTGGCCTAAACCACCAGCGCAATAAACGGCAAAGGTATTATCATTATTAGCAATAAAGCCTAAATCTCTAAAAGTGGCATGCACGGTATTATGACAAGAGTTTTCAAAAACAACTTTTAACTTACGTGGCAATTTTAGACCTAGCATAATTGATAATAAATAATCAGCTGCCGCTTTAGCGTAAGGCATTACATCAAAAGTTTCTGTTTTATCAACCCCAGAAAGTGGATTAGCTTGAACATTACGTGGGAAATCTCCACCACCGCCGCGACAAACAATATCATGGTCAAGAGCTGCTGCCATAATATCAGCTGTAGCATCAGCTGTTAAACCATGAAGTTGAATTGTTTCGCAAGTAGTAAAATGAAGCTTTTTAATGGCATACTTTTTGGCACTTTCAATAACAAAGTTCATCTTATCTTTTGTAAAGCAACCTTGATTCATTCTCAACCTTATCATGAAAGAGTTTCCACCTCTTTCACCATAAGAACCAAAACCACCGCTATAGCCCTTAAAATCCTTTAAGCTAATTTCTTTGTTGGCGTAGCTATTAGCTTTGATGCGAAAATCCTTTATTTCCGCTTTGATTTCTTCATAAATTTTCTTATCCATATTTTCTCCTTAATTATATAATATTTCTATAAGCAACTCATAAGCCTCAGCAAAGCGACTATTAGGCTTATTGTGAAATAATTCCTTTGGTAAATAAATTAATTTATCTTCTTTAACAGCTGTTAAATTTTGCCATAATGGCATAGACCCTAAATAACTATTAATAACTTTTTGAGCCTCTGTAATAGTATTATGACAGTTAACTAAAATCAAATCAGGATTAGCCTGATAGATTGCCTCTAGATTGAGAGGAACCTTATCGGCTGAACTGGTATCACTAACCACATTTAATGCACCTAATTCTTCTAGCATAGTTCCAATTAGTGTCTTACTAGTACAGGCTGTTGGACTACTTTGAGCCGGGAAGATAGTTAAAACCTTAGGTTGAGCTTGGCCCTTACTACTTGTAATAGTTTCTTTAACTTTGGTCAAAGCTTGAAGTGCCACTGATTCATATAAATCCATTCGGTTATTTAAAAAGGCAAAAACCTTAAACCATTTTAAATAATCAGCAAAATCATTATAATCAACCGCTATAATAGGAATTCCAGCCGCAATTACCGCTGGAGCAATGGTATTATACCCATTCATAGCATTAGATGCAATAATAAAATCTGGGGTTAGACTAAATATTTTTTCTAAAGAAAAGCTACTACCAGCGCTATTACTAGCTACTACCTCAACGTCACTATCTAAAATATTATAGCCAATATATTCCTCGTAAAGACTTATAGCATTATTGCCACCAATACTTGCTGTAACCTGACCACCTGCTTCATACCATAAGGTAGTATAGCTAGCATATAAGGACATAACCTTGTTATAACAAGGACTTAAAACAATTTCAACATTACGCCCAGAATCATCATAAAATCTAACTTGATTACCATCAATTATAACCTCATTAGCTTTACTTAAAAAATAAGTATCTAAATCATTAGTAGAACTATTATCTGACGTAGTTTGACAGCTTACCAAAAGGCCTATTAAAACTACCAAATAACATAAATTAATTAGTTTTTTTATAGCAATTCTCCTTTCCCTTAAGGAAGTAAATAATTTTTATTATCATGTTTAATTAGCTCACCTTCAAAGCCAAAAACTTCTTTAAGAGCTTTTGAAGTGATAACTTCTTCAGGTTTGCCAGCATATTTAACTTTTTGGGAATCTAAAATATAGATATAGTCAGCGTATTTACTGGCCATATTAATATCATGAATAACTAGAATAACTCCGATTTTGGTTGAAGTGGTTAATTCTTTTAAATAATCTAGTAACTCAACCTGATAACCAATATCTAAAAAGGTAGTTGGTTCATCTAAAAGAATATATTCTGGTTGTTGAACGTAAAGCATGGCTAACCAGACTCTTTGTGCTTCACCACCACTTAATTCATTATAAGGCTTATTAGCTAAGGTTTCTAAATTAAACTTAGCCAAAGCCTTTTTAATTAGTTCTTCATTAGGGCTGGTATTAAGCCAAAAACCTTGATAGGGATATTGACCTAAACTAACAATCGTTTTAACGTCTAAATCTAAATTGGCCCGTTGAATTTGGGGCAAATAAGAGAGCTTTTGCGCTAAAGCCTTAGGTCTAAAGCTAGCAATAGATTTACCATCTAGATTAATTTCTCCACTTCTAGGCTTAATAAAACCTAAAATAGTTTTAAGTAAAGTAGATTTCCCACAACCATTTTTGCCAATAAGAGCTGTGATTTGACTAGGCATAAAAGTCAAACTGACATTTTCTAAAACCGGCTTTTTGGCATAACCTACTGTTAGATTTTCTATAACTAAGCTTGACATTAATATCTCTCCTTGCGTCTAAATAATAAAAACAAGAAAAAAGGAGCCCCAAGTAAAGCCAAAATAATCCCAACAGGTACTTCAGCGGTTGGTAAAATAACCCGACCGATAAGGTCACACAAGATAACTAAAATAAAGCCTAAGAAAGCTGAACAAGGTAATAAATATTTATGTTTAGAGCCAACCAAGATTCTAGCAATGTGCGGAACTATTAAACCCACAAAGCTTATTAGACCAGCTACAGCTACTGAACTACCAACTAACAGAGCCACAATAATGATGGTAATAAATCTTAATAAATTAGTATTAAGCCCTAAAGCCTTAGCTCTATCATCGCCAAGTGATAGCACATCAAGCCGTAAGGGTAGGAATAATATTACCAGTGAAGCAACCATAAAATAAGGAATAAATAGCCAAAAACTTGACCAAGTAATACCATTTAAACCACCAACTAGAAAACTTGAAGCATTGCCAAGTGCATCGGCAAAAAAGGTTTTAATAACGTCATTAAACGCTCCAAATAGCGTTGAAACTGCTAAACCAGCTAAAATGATTCTAATGGGACCTTGTCCTTTTTTGTAACCTAAAAAATAGATTAAAATGGTAGTTAGTAGCGAACCTGCTATGGTAGCTAAAGGTAGTAAATAACTAAGAGTTGGAAAAACTACTAAAATTAAATAACCAAAAAAACTAGCTCCACTAGTGATACCAATCGTTGAGGGTGAAGCCAATTTATTATGCATTAGAGTTTGTAAAAGTGAACCGGCTATAGCTAGACTTACCCCAACTAAACCACCTAATAAAATGCGGGGAAAGCGTGTTTGCCAAATTATAAGCCGTTCACTACTTTGATCATTTATAAACAAACCTTTTAAAACTTGACCAAGTGATAAATTAATCGTACCAATTCCTAGTGCCAACAAAAAAACAACTAATCCTACAATTAGAAGTATTAAAAGCAACAGCCTATTTTTTTTCATTATTTATATTTCCAAACGCGTATTTATAAACTGCCACAATCGTTTTAGCATCTTTTATTTGTCCATTTGCAATCATATTTAAAACTTCTGTTAAAGAATACCATTTACTAGTAATATCTTCATCATCATCAAAATGAGTATGGCTCTTTTGAAAGTCAGTAGCTAGATATAGATAAATAATCTCACTAGAATAGCCACAAGTTGGATAAATAACACCTAGGTCTACTAATTTAGCTGGTTTTAAGCCAGTTTCTTCTTCCATTTCCCGTAAGGCAGCCTGATAAGGATCCTCACCCTTCTCGAGCTTACCAGCTGGTATTTCTAGTAAATCTTCCGCATAACTATAGCGGTATTGTGTAATTAATAAAATTTCCTTATTAGCATTCACAATTAATATAGCAGCTCCACCCGGATGACGAATGACTTCTCTTTTAGCTTGATGACCGTTTGAGCATAACACATCGTCGTTATAAAGATCGACTATTCGTCCCTTATAAACTAAATTTTGTTTAATCAGTTTTTCCATAATACCCCTCTTTTACGGCTTAGATTATAACACAAATTAGAGCTAACACCAAAGTATTTAAATTAGATAATAAAAAACCTGGCTCTAAGACCAGGTCTAAGCTTAAGAACGAACAAATTTTTCGCCATTATAAGCAATATGGAAAATAGATGTTGGTTCATCAAACTCTTCATTACTTACCCAAGTTACACTGCGATTAGATAAATTATAAAGAGTAGACCAAACTGTTGTGCCATTTTTATCACTTTCACCATTACGATTATCCCATTTACGACGACCAACTGTTTCTAAAACATTTAAGGCTGCCTCTTCTGTCATAACACCTTTAGTATTTGTACCATCTGGATTAATCATACTTTCAATTTGTAAATAGCGATCTAAACCACCTTTGTTTTCATCGCTATTATAATAAGCTGGCGTAACTATAAAGTTGGTAATATATTGGAACTCGTTTTTAGCTTCATTACTTTCTTCAAGAATTTCATCTTTATCATTGTAATAAACTCGTAAAACTCTTTTTGTACCATCATTATCTGTAGCTTCATTACCATTTTCTGGTACCCATTCTAAAATGGCACTGCGACCAAAACGATCTGCAACCATATAATGGAAAGATGTTGAAGCACTATCATGCAAATCAAAACTACTTACGATTTCAACGGCCTCATCAACTGAATCAGCATAGTCAAGAATAGCTCTTAACATAGTGGTAGATGTTAAATCTGGTTTGTCAGTTTGTTGATTAGTACTAACAACCTTGCCATTATTATCACCTTGATAAGACATATATATACCACAAGAAACACCTGCATCATTAATGCCATCAAGCGGAGCATACGGCGCAGCTAAGCATAATAACTTATTCATAATACTATTAAGATAAATACCATCTGTAATACCTAAAAATTGTAAATCGACACTACTAACGGTAGCGTGACGAGGACCAAAGCCAGCAAAGACTTCATCTGAACCTGTTGTATAAACAATCATACCTGTCGTTTTAGAAAAATCATAATTACGACCAAATAGACGATCTCCTTCTGGTGTTACAGCCGTAAAGGATGAACAGCCAATTGTTGGAGCCTTCATTTTCATAGGAATGATGCCCTTAGTTAAATTATCAACAATATGATCAATTAATTCTTGATCGTTAGATGCACCACCCTTTTCTAGGAAATCTATAAAATAGTAATCTCCCTTCATGTCCATTTCATAAACTGGACCTGATCTATTTTCATCTTTAGCTTCAACTAATAAATTAATGCTAAAAACAGAACGAAGCTCATTATTCCAAACACAATAAACTACTAAAAGTAAAATTAAAATTAAACCAATAATACTACTTAATGTAATTATAGTTATCTTTTTCCATAATTTCATTTTCTTTTTTTCTTTTTTTATTTGATTATCTTGCATAAAAATTAACCTCTCTATTTTGTTTTTTAAACAACGTGTTAATTATATCCATTTTCGATATAATGTCAAGCCTCTTTTACAAATTTAATCATTTTCATTTTTAGAAAAATAAAGAGAATTGTCTAAAATAACTTATAATTACGCCTTTTTTTAGTAAAAAATCTAGACAGTTTGCCTAGATTAATTCAAGTTCATCATACTTTTTTCCTATATAATCTTTAATAATTTCTGAGGTTATCAATTCCTTATTTTCGGTAAAGATAGGGATAAGCTCATCATAATATTTTATTAAAACATCTTTATTATTTACTATGTTTTGACCTAAGGTAATTGTTAGCTCATTTTTACTAGCAATATCACTTACTAAAGTGTCATAATAAGCTTCCTGAACAAATAACATTGGCATATCAATAGCTTTAGCAACGTAGCTTTTACTAGTCGCGTCATAATAATAAAAATACTGTGTTCGCATTTCAATATCATAGCGCCTAGATAACATATCAAGTCCTAAACCACCAACTGTTTTAGTCACAAAAGGTGTATTTTCCCCATTTAAATAAATAGTATTAGGGTTAACTTTATTACTCTCATTACTTTTATCCATTACCTTAATGGAAATTATTCCCTTAATATCTTCTAAATTAAACCATAAAGTATCATAATTAATTTTAGATAATGTTTCATTGACTTCATAGCCAACAAGCTTACCAGTAGCCACACTATATAATTCAACGATATAGCCAGTAAACCCTAACATGCCAGAGGCTTTATTACCAACGACTACTAAATTATTTTGATCAAGATAAAAATCAGCACAGCTTTTAACTAAATTAGTATCACCAGCTGTCAAATACTCATAAATATGACCAGTAACTAGATTAGCCTCCGTCTTACTTAAGCTTAAATATACCTGTCTAATTCCTAAGTATTCTAGAGCTAGTTCATAGGAATTGGCAGTAAAGGTATATTTTAAAGCATTGGCCTCACCTATTTGGATTCTACCACTTTTACTACCACTTTTTATATCTAAGGCTAACATGATTTCAATTGTTTGTTCTCCTAATAGTGGAATAGTACTAGTGAAATCTAATACGTAGGTTAAAATACTATTATCATAATTTATATAGACATCATATATACCATAGCGATACGTAAAACTATTGGCAGCCGCTGGATTACTATCTAAGTAGTTATTAAAAGCTACAATAGAAGCACTGGTTATGGCATCTAAGCCTGTTAAAAGGTTAAAAAATATAGTACTTTGTTCTAAATTAGTAATCACCATATTCCATTGCTCACCAAAGCCCCCATAAGTTATATCCTTAATATTAATAAATTGACTAAAATCATAGGTAAGGTCAGCACTAATCAAATTGGACTTATAGCCTGGTTTTAAGGTTTCTGGCAAATAAGAATAAGGATTAAAATCTAATTGAGTTACTAAAGCAGCCAAATATTCCTTAATCTCCACCTGTTTTTGCCATTTGGCGTAAAGAACTAAATTATTTTTAACCGGTAGGCTAAAATCATATTTCTTAGTATAATCAGTATCTAAATACCAGCCTTGAAATTTATAACCTGATTTCACTGGTTCTACTGGCTCATTGAGTAACTCATTATAATTAACCTCGACTTTTTGAATAGGGGTTTCTGAATCTATTACCAAACTAACCTCATAAACATTAATTTGGTAAATGGCATATAAAATTAAATCATCGGTAACTTTGCTAGTTAAATCAAAGGCTTCCCCTGTGCTTGTCTTTGACCAGTACTTAAATGTATAGCCCTCCTTAGTTGGAGTAGGTAAATCAGTTAATGTATTACCTTCCTTAATTTTTAAAGAGATTGCTTCACTACCATTATCTAAGTTGAGGACTACCTCATATTCTGATAAAGGAGTACTTGTAAACATGGCTACATATTTTTGATCCTGGCTGACTACCTCTAGACTAGGAAGCCAACCAGCAAACTCATAACTATAATTAGAATCATTCTCTTTAGTTGGAATTTGACCATTATATTCTGGCATACTACCAGGGGCATTTTGGTCAGTCTCAACTATTTTGCCATTTATCTCCCATGTGATAGTGTAGTAATCATCCTTGTTTTGTTGACACCCAACTAAAATAAAAAGTGCTAAAAAACTTATTAAAGCAATAAATCTTTTCATATAATTTCTCCTCGTATAATATGTAGCGTAGATTTAGGCCTTGAATAAGCCTAGCTACATATTGTTATAATTGAAGTCCTAGTGTAATAATCCAAATAGATATAACTAGATTAATCTGCTTTCACTCCTTGTGGCTAGACCGCTTTATAAAGCTTGCAAACCTGCTTGATCGACATACTCCTCTTACCAGTAGTTGTTCACCTGCTTTTTAAAAAATAGGACAAAAATTGTCCTATTATTCCGCAATAAATTGTTTTACTTCTTCTTTATTTACAAATAACTGTTCTAAAAAAGCCTTTAAAGCCTCTGGATTTTTAATACCCTCTAATGTGAGATCACAATGTCTACCTATTGTATTAATAGAAACTGTTCCGTAGTGAAAAATAGTACCAATTAAGGTCTTACTTACACTGACACTTAAGATACCAGTTAATGTCATTTGTTTTTGTGATTTGGCCAAAATACCCTTTTTTAAAATAACCTTATCTGGATATATTTCAACCTGATGAAAATGGATGCTAATGCAATAAAATATCCAAAGAATTAAGGGTATAATTAGCCAACATAAAATAATAGCTAAGAATGCCCAACCACCAGCTTTACCTAAAGCACTAAATTTTGCTTCATACTTCATAAAAATCATCTCCTATCGTCTATTATTTTAAGACTTTTATTTTACTTTTATAAGGACACAAACTGTCCGTTCAAAAATAAAAAAGGGGCTGTGAAATAATAAACAGTCTATAAAAATAAAACCCGATTAAAGATTGAACCAAAAGGTCTGGTCTTTAATCGGGTTTTCTAGTATCATATTACTATGAA
>CALUXJ010000046.1 GCA_944324725.1 uncultured Acholeplasmatales bacterium | reverse complement strand
ATTTAGCAAAATCAAAGGCTTTACTATTACCTTGGCCTCTAAATAAGAAGAGGAATAGTACGACGACTATAATATAAGGTAGTAAGCTTAAGATAAAGGACAAGAAGAAATTTTCGGAAATTGGCGTAATGACAAACTTATTGGCATTATCAGTAGTCATTAATTTGTTTAATTGTTCCTCTGTTACTACGACGTAGTATCTCGCATCACCATCACCGGCATTATAAACACCAGAAATTTCAAATAAGCCATAATTTTCGCCCCCAGCTGGTGACACTTCAGCAGTTGAAACCTTACTATTTTCAACTAGAGTGTAATAGTCAGCATAGGTTAGGGTTTTAACTTGACTACTTGATAATTGGGTAAATAATGTTATTAGTGAAATAATGATAATCGCAATAAAAACAATTAGTAGCCAATCAATCTTTTTCCGTGGTCTAGGTTGATTTTGGTTATCGTTTTGTTGCATAGAAACCTCCTATTCATATAATTCTTTTTTTAAGACACCAATATAAGGCAAATTACGATATAATTCATTAAAGTCTAGGCCATAACCAACGACGAAGGCCTTAGGTACGACCATACCGATATATTTAACATCGATATCAACAACTCGACCCTCTGGTTTGTCTAGCATACAGCAAAGAGTGACGCTTTTAGCGTCTCTTTGTTCAAATAAATTTTTAATTAAAGCAGTAGTACGACCAGTATCAACGATATCATCAACAATAATAATGTCGCGACCTTTAACATTACAAGTAACGTCATTAATGATAGTAATACTACCTTTAGATTCTGTACCAACATAAGAAGAGACTTTCATATAATCAACTTCACAAGGAATAGTAACTTCTTTTAATAGGTCAGATAAGAAAGGATTGCAACCTTTAAGTAGACCTATAAAAATAGGAGTTTTTCCTTGAAAATCTTTAGAGATTTGTTTACCTAAACGGCTAGTTAAATCTTTTAATTGCTCTGTAGTAACTAAAATCTTTTCGATGTCTTTATTCATCTTTTACCTCACAAACTAAATAGATATAATCATCACCCTTACTCAAATTTAATAGAGTATAAATAGCAATGATATTACCAGTATTATCTAAAATAAGGGGATAAGCATCTCTTTTTTCTTTTTCAATTTTTTTATCAATAAAGTAATCCTTTAACTTTTTCTTGCCAAAATTAAAGGTTAAATAATCACCAACCTGTCGTGTTCTAATCGTCAGTGGTAAAGTTGCTTTATTATACCATATCTTCATATATTTTGCATTAATATTGCTGATATTTTTTGTCAAATAAAACCAATATTTGCCAGAAAAACTTTTCTTTTCTCCTAATGATAAAGTAATCATTTCCTTGCTTACTGGCTGAGCTTTTTTAATATAAGCTTCGTTGTAGCGTTTGACGAAGAGATAGCCCTGTGCCAAATTGTAATCTAGCTGAGGTTTAGGGTTTACTACTAAATTTATTAGGTCAGCAATTAATTTAGAAGTTGGCTTAATTTGCTTTTGTTCTAGCAAGTAGGAAAGAACATCTTTTTTTATAGCAACATCAAGTTTTTTAAATTCTTCGACGGGAATTATCTGCTCGTTATTTAAAAAAGCTAAGGTGTTTTTCCTTATATAGGAAAAGCTTTCCTTTAAGATAGTTGAATAATTAACCATTCCGGCTAAGAAATTAGGGTTTTCAGCTTTAAGTAAAGGCAAAATATGGTGTCTAATTCTATTTCTCAAATAATCATCATGATTATTTGAATCATCCTCAAAGTAAACAATATTGTTAGCTTTAACATATTCGTTAATTTGGTTACGTGTTATTTCAAGCATTGGTCGGTATAAGAAAACATCTTTATAAGAAACTAGCTTAGAAATTCCACCATAACCATAAAGATTAGAGCCAGTAATTAATCGCAACAAAATAGTTTCCGCTAAATCATCAGCTTGATGGGCCGTTAAAATATACTTAGCTTGGTATTTTTTAGCTGTTTCATAGAAAAAATCATATCTAAAGTTATGGGCAAGAGCTTGAAAATTAGCATGCTCACTACTTGTAAAATGAGCAATTTCACAAACTATTTTATGTTCTTGACAATAATTTTTAATATAGCTTTCTTCCATATCGGATTCTTTTCTTTTTTGATGGTTGATATGACAAACAATAACCTGATAGTTATTTTTAGTTAATAAATCTAACAGTGTCATTGAATCACGGCCACCTGAAAGAGCCAAGATTACTTTGTCAGTTTTTGTAAAGATTAAATTGTTTAATTGTAAATCTTTTCCCATAAAATTCACCAACCATTATCATATCATACTACTTTTTTTTAGTAAATTGTTAAAAAATTATTTTTTTACATAATTTCACATTTTATCAGTCAATTTTTACCTAGATTAATTTAGGGCTAATTAAAGTAAAAATATTTGAAAATTAAGCCATAAATGATATAATAACATAGTTTTAAAAGGAAGGGATAATTATGAATTTAATTTTGGCATCAAGTTCACCTAGAAGAAAGGAATTGTTAGCCGCTGCAGGCTTTAAATATGTGGTTGATCCAGCGGATATTGATGAGACATTAAATAAGGATTTATCACCTTTAGAAAATGTTAAACTATTAGGCTTAAAAAAAGCCTCAGCCCTAAAAGTCAAATATCCGAGTGATGTCATTTTAGGCTGTGATACAATAGTAGTATTAGATAATCAAATTTATGGTAAGCCTCATGATGAAACTATGGCATATCAAATGTTAGAAACCTTTTCAGGCCGGACGCATGAAGTTATTAGTGGAGTAGCCATTATTACGCCAGATAAGACTTATAACTTTGCGGTGACATCTACAGTTACCTTTAAAAAATTAAGCCCAGATGATATTAACTCCTATATCAAAACTGGTGAATGCTTTGGTAAGGCGGGTAGCTATGCTATTCAAGGTTTGGGTAAAAGGTTAATAGAAGGATATACAGGCGAATTAGAAAATATAATTGGCTTACCAATTAAAGAAGTTAAAGAAATTCTTGAGGTTGTACTATGAAATTTAAAATTGGCAATGTCGAAATTCCTAATCAATTTGTTTTAGCTCCAATGGCTGGCGTTTGTAATGAGGCTTTTCGTTTAATTTGTAAGGAAAATGGTGCCGGGCTTCTAATGGCTGAAATGGTTAGTGATAAAGCTATTATGTATAATAATAAAAAGACCCTTAAAATGACACAGGTTAATGCTTTAGAGCATCCAATTTCCATGCAAATTTTTGGTGGTAGTGTCGATTCTATGGTGGAAGCTGCTAAATATGTTGATAATTATACGGATGCCGATATTATAGATATTAATATGGGATGCCCTGTCAATAAGGTTGCTAAAAAAAGTGGGGCGGGTGCTAGCCTTCTAAAGGATCCAGAGTTAGTTTATGCCATTACGAAGGCGGTTTGTGATAATGTAAAAAAACCAGTTACCGTAAAAATTAGAACTGGTTGGGATGAAAATAGTATTAATGCCGTAACTAATGCCAAGCTAATTGAAAAAGCAGGAGCTAAAGCCATAACAATTCATGGTCGGACGAGAGCGCAATTTTATAGTGGTAAGGCCAATTATGATATTATTAAGCAAGTAGTAGAAAGTGTAAGCATACCAGTTATTGGTAATGGTGATGTGGTAGATATTGATAGTGCTAAAGAAATGTTTAAGACAGGTTGTCAGGCCATAGCTATAGGTAGAGGTTCTTTAGGTAATCCCTTTATTTTTCGCGAATTAGTCAATTATTTTGATAAAGGAATTATTACTCCTAAACCAACTAAAGAAGAAATTTATAACACTATTATTAAGCAACATGAACTATTACTGAAGCTAAAGGGTGAACGTCTAGCTAACTTAGAAATGCGCAGTCATATTGCTTGGTACATTAAAGGTATGCCTAATTCTGGTAAGATGAAGGATTTAATTTTTAAGCAACAAGATTTTAATGAAGTTAAAGAAATAATTAGTCAATATTTGTTAGGGTAAAACACTTGTGTGAGAACATAGGTGTTTTAATTATGGGAAATAATGTTTTTCCATAGTTATTATTTAAAAATATAGTAAAAAAGAGTAAAATAAAACATATTGATTTTGTGGAGTGTGGTATTATGCTAAGATTGAATGATATTAAAAAAACCTATGTGACAGGTGATCTAAAAATTGAAGCACTAAAGGGAGTTAACCTCTCTTTTCGAGCTAGTGAATTTGTAGCTATTTTGGGTCCATCTGGCTGTGGTAAAACTACTTTACTTAATATAATCGGTGGTCTTGATCAATATACTTCTGGCGATTTGATTATTGCTGGCAAGAGTACTAAAGAATTTAAGGAAAGAGATTGGGATGTTTACCGCAATCACCGGATTGGTTTTGTTTTCCAAAGCTATAATTTAATTCCACATCAAACAATTTTAGAAAATGTTGAGCTGGCTTTGACAATTGCCGGTATTGGTAAAGAAGAAAGACAAAAAAGAGCTAAAGATGCCCTAGACAAGGTAGGTTTGAAAGGCCTTTATAAGAAAAAACCAGGTCAATTATCTGGTGGTCAATGTCAAAGAGTAGCTATTGCAAGAAGTCTAGTAAATGAACCTGAGATTCTTTTAGCAGATGAGCCAACTGGAGCGCTTGATACCGAAACTTCCATTCAAATTATGGATTTGATGAAGGAAGTAGCTAAGGATAAGCTAGTTATTATGGTAACTCATAATCCTGAACTAGCTATGAAATATGCTACGCGAATTGTTCGACTTCTAGATGGGAATGTTATTGAAGATTCAATGCCATTTAGTGCGGAGGCAGAAATTGCCGAAACTAAAGCCCTAAAGGAAGAAGTAAAACCGACTATCAATCGGCGGGAAAAGGCTAAGATGAGTTGGTGGACAGCCTTCAAGCTATCTAGTAAGAATTTGTTATCTAAATCAAAACGAACAGTGTTAACCTGTATTGCTGGTAGTATTGGTATTGTTGGTATTTCGGCAGTATTAGCCGTTTCAGCAGGTGTTTCAGATTACATTGTTTCAATGCAAGATGATATGCTTTCTGGCAATCCGATTAGTATTGAAGAAACAACATTAAATCTTAATTCGTTATTAGCTAATATGACCTCTGGCCAAAAGCAAGAAATTATTGCTAATTCCGCTAACGTTGAATCTTTACTCCAATATATTGCTACTAATTTAATTGGGGATAATGCTTCTATAGTCTCTAATGATATTGATCAAAATTATATTGATTATCTAAATTCAATGCCAAAAGAATACTACAATGCTTTATTTTACGATTATGGTATTAATATGTCTAACAACATTTATACTGACTTTACAGTTGGTGGTGGCGTAGAAGATCAAATGACACCTTCCCTAACTACAATTTTAAATATGTATCAATCTTTATTAGAATCTCAACAAGAATACTCTCAATTTGCCTCTATGATTATGTCTATGTCTAATTCATTATCACAAGTTTTACCTAATGAAGATTACATCATGAGTCAATATGATTTAGAATATGGTAAATTTCCAACTGAAGCGAATGAAATTTTATTAGTACTTAGTTCTGATCAATCTATCAATGACTTAACTTTGGCTCAACTAGGCTATTATTCACAAGAAGAATTTATGAATTTGGCTATGAATCCAGGTAGTAGTTCAAATAAACTACGCTTTACTTATGATGAATTAGTTAGTCGTAAGTTCTACTATTATCCTAATGACGCTATTTATGTAGATCAAGCGTATAATATGGAGGAACCTTTTAAATATAATGCTTATGCGGAAAATATTGATAGTACAAATCAACCACTAGAACTTAAGGTGGTTGGTATCATTAAACCTAAAGCTGATTTATACTATGGTTCTTTACAAAGTGGCTTTTATTACACTCAAGCTTTAACAGATTTGATGTTAAAAGATAGTGCTAATTCTCAAATAATTAATTATGCGAAAACTATAATGAACCAAATGGAACTTTTGGGTATTAGTCTAGATGAATTCTATTTTGGAATGCAAATACAAATAGAGGGAGAAACTGGGACTGAATTGGTAAAAAGGTATTATATAGGTTTTGATTACTATTATTATAATGTTAATTATGATAAGGTTAACTCTTCACTTGGTAATACACTTCCTGGTAATTCATCAAATTCTTTCTTGTTAGGCTCAATGATGGGGATGTCTAGTAGTGCATCCGGTCCTTCGATGCGTGAACTTGGAGGTAGAGATATTCCTAATAGTATCTATATTTATCCACTTTCCTTTGAAGAAAAGGGACTAGTTACGGATTACCTTGATGCTTGGAATAATGATGGCCCAGTTACCTTTACTAATCAAGCTGGTGAAGAGGTAACCTTAACTAAAGCCGAAAGACCAAATGATATAACTTATGTTGATTCTATGGAGTTAATCATTACTATTATCAATGGTTTAATTGACATGGTAACAATTGCTTTAATTTGTTTTACAGCGTTATCTCTTGTCGTATCTTGTGTAATGATAGCGATTATTACCTATGTTTCTGTTATGGAAAGAGTTAAAGAAATTGGAGTTATTAGGGCTCTAGGTGGTCGAAAGAAAGATGTTTCTAACTTATTTAATGCAGAGACAATGATTATTGGAGCTATTTCAGGTTTATTTGGTTTAGTATTTACCTACATTCTATCAGTAATAGTAAATATTATTGTTAAGAATTATGCTGGTATTTATCCAATTGCTAATTTACCAATTTGGCAAGCATTAATAATGCTATTAGTAAGTATTTTATTAACTGCTATTTCTGGTTTTATTCCAGCTCGTTCAGCTGCCAAGAAAGATCCTGCCGTAGCTTTAAGAACAGAGTAATAAATTTCCCACAATTTTTAATTTATTTACCATTAATTTATGATAATTTGCCCATTATTATTTACTATAATATAGGCACAACAAAGGAAAGGTGGTAAGTAGATTAATTATTTGTTGGAACTTAATACATACTTTTATAAATTTTACTCTCCCTATTTATAATATATACGATACATAAGGTAGCCTTTGCTACCTTATTTTTTGAATAAAATATGGGAAATATACCATAACATTTAGTTAATTTACCACTAAATTATAATAATTAAACGTAGATTATTTACTATAATATAGGCACAACAAAAGGTTAATACCCAATGTTGATAACATAAAATTTACCCCCCTATTTTTACAATTTCACACTAAAAAATAAGCAGTCGTAAAGGCTGTTTTATTTTTTCTATTTTATTTATAGTAATTTTATGGTATCCTTTTAAATAGATGTGAGGTGCACTATGAAAGAACTAGAAGAATATATATTAAAATATGGTAAAGTTTTAGGTACAGATATTTTAAAGGTTGATTCTTTTTTGAATCAACAAATTGATATAGACCTTTTAGATAAAATGGCCACTGCTTGGTATGAGGCTTTTAAGAATCAAGGTGTTACAAAAGTATTAACTATTGAAGCTTCAGGAATTGCTTTAGGAACCATGGTGGCTTATAAATTTCAAGTGCCATTACTTTTTGCTAAAAAAAGTAAGACAATTAATATGTCTGATAATTTGTATACTGCTAAGGTATTCTCTTTTACTCACCATGATACAAATACCATTGCAGTGGATAAAAATTATTTAAAGGCTAGTGATAAGGTTTTAATCATTGATGACTTTTTAGCTAATGGCCAAGCTGTTATGGGCTTAATGACTTTAGTTAGTTCGGCAAATGCTAAATTAGCAGGTGTTGGAATTGCTATTGAAAAAGGTTTCCAAAAGGCTGGTGACCTCTTACGTGCTAGAGGAATCAATGTTATGAGTTTAGCCATTATTGATCAAATGAATCCAGCAACTAAGGAAATTGTTTTCCGTTAAAAAAATGAAGCCATAAGGTGTACCTTTAAGACCCTTATGGCTTTTTTTAGATTAAAAGTAAGATATAGTAAATGATAAAGATTAGGGATAGCAAAAGTAAAAGAGGATGAATGTTCTCTTTAAAATTTTTCGTTTTGTCATAGGTTACAAGCGAAATAATCGTTAGACTAATAACACTAAAGCAAATACCATTAATTATTGAATAGGTAAGCGGCATAAATAAGATAGCAAAGAAAGCAGGAATGGCTTCCTTTACATTACTAAAGTCAATGAATTTTAAATCAGCTAGCATAGATACGCCAATCATTATTAAAATACTTGATGTTACCTCCATACCAATGAGGCTTAAAAGAGGAGATAAGAAAAGTGCTAGTATTAATAATAAAATAGTAATTATATTAGCGAATCCCGTTCTCGCACCTTCCTTAACCCCAGTCATGGTTTCGGCTAAGATACAAGATGGACTGGTTCCTAAAAAGCCGGAGGTAAAGAAGGCTAGACTATCAGCTAGCATTACCCGATTTAGAATTTTATCTTCAGTTAAATTAAGACTATACTTAGTCAAAATGATACTGCCTAGAGAATTAAAAATAGCTAAAAAGGTTAAGGTAAAGATAGCTATAATTAAATTAGCAATATCGGCGCTACCTAAACTACTAAAGCCAGTTATAAAACCGGTAACGTAAGGGGCAGTTGGTAGAGAGAAGATTCCTGTATAACCTAAAGGCTCGTGATAGATAACTTTTAATAAGAGGGAAATAGCAAGAGTGGCTACTAGAGTGATAATAATACTACCTTTAACTTTTAAAACGGTTAAAACAATAATGATTATTAAGCTACATAGTACAGTTAAAGTGGCAGGATCATTGAAATTACCTAGAGTTACTAAAGTAGAAGGAGAAGCTACGAGTAAATGCGAATTGACAAGCCCCACCATACAAATAAATAGACCAATTCCAATTCCGATAGCTTTAACCAGATAATTAGGTAAAATCTGAAGAATTTTTATTCTTAGCTTAGTAAGAGTTAATATTAAAAATAAGATAGCACTAATAATAGATAAAGCTAAACTTTGGGAATAGCTAAAGTCTAAACCTTGACATATAGTAATGGCTAAAACAGAATTTAGCCCCATTGCAGGAGCCATAGCTAAAGGCTTATTAGCAATGATAGTCATTATTATTGTTGATGCAATGGCACATAAAATAGTACCCGTATATAAAGCTTGTTGACTAGTTTCACTATTAGCTAAAATTTCCGGGTTGACAAATAGGACATAACAAAAGGAAAAGAAGGTTATAACCCCACCAAGAATTTCTTTACTAATGGTCGTGTTATTAGCTTCTAATTTAAAAATTTTATTTAACAAAGTTATCACCTAGAAGCATTATAACAAATCTCATATAACTTGTAAAACCCTAAAAAATTTATTATAATGCGAAAGGTGATATTTTATGTTTAAATCCTTTATTTCTTATTATAAACCTTATAAATTAATTTTCAGTTTAGATATGTTAGCTTCACTTTTTGTTTCAGCAATTGCGATGCTTTATCCTATTCTGACTCAAATAATGCTAGAGGATTTTATTCCTAATCAGAAGATTAATTTAGTTGTTTATTGTGGCTTAGCTCTTTTAGCCCTTTATTTAGTGCGAATGTATTTAAAATATTTCGTTCAATATTATGGTCACTGTATGGGGGTTAAGATGCAGGCTGACATGCGCCGTGACATGTTTAAAAAGCTTGAAAAGATGCCATTTTCTTTTTATGATGAACATGAAAGTGGTAAGATTATGTCGCGTATGGTCAACGATTTACAAGTAGTATCAGAACTTGCTCACCATGGTCCAGAAAATATTTTTATTTGTGGGTTTATGATCCTAGGTTCCTTTATTTATTTGGCTATTTTAAATTGGCAATTAACTTTAATTATTTTTGCGTGTGTTCCGCTTTTAGCCTTCATTTCACTTTTTATGCGCAAACGTATGGATGAAGCTTTTACTAAAACAAGAGTAGAAACTGCTGTTATTAATGCCAATTTAGAATCTTCTATTAGTGGTATTAGAGTAACCAAGGCTTATAATAACGAGAATTTTGAAGAAGATAAATTTCAAAAAGGTAATACTAGCTTTGTGAAAGCCCGTTCTAAAGCTTATAAAAGAATGGGACAATTTGGCGCCAGTACTGGCTTCGTTACGGATATTTTTAATGTTATTGTTCTTTTAGCTGGTGGCATATTCCTCTATTATAAACAAATTGATTTTGCAGAATATAGTGCCTTTATCGTTTCAGTTAATTTATTTATTAATCCCCTTACCACTCTTATTAATTTTGTGGAAACTTACCAAGACGGAGTTACCGGCTTTAGAAGATTTTATGAAATAATGCAGTTAAAAGAAGAAAATGATACTAATCATATCACTAAGGAAAAATTGACTGGTCAAATTACCTTTGCTAATGTTTCCTTTAGCTATAATACGACACATGATGTTTTAAACGATTTTAGTCTAGATATTAAAAAAGGCCAAAAGGTGGCTTTAGTTGGTCCATCTGGCGGTGGTAAGACAACGATTTGTCACCTATTACCCCATTTTTATGATATTTCTAGTGGCGATATTTTATTTGATGGTAAGAGTATCAAGACTATTTCTAATTATGATTTAAGACAAAACATTGGTATTGTGCAACAAGATGTTTATCTATTTAATGATAGCATTTTAGAAAATATACGGTATGGCAAGTTAGATGCTAGTGATGATGAAGTTATTAGGGCAGCTAAATTAGCGCTTATCGACCAAGATATTTTAAAAATGCCTAATGGTTATCAAACAATTATTGGTGAAAGAGGCGTTAAGCTATCAGGTGGACAAAAACAAAGACTTAGTATTGCTAGAGTCTTTTTAAAGGATCCAAGTATATTAATTTTAGACGAGGCTACTAGTGCTTTAGATAATGCTACTGAATTGGAAATCGAAAAAGCTTTAGATGCTTTGGCTAAGGATAGAACGACTTTAGTTGTTGCTCACCGTTTATCAACAATTTTTAATTCAGATTTAATATGTGTTATTGAAGATGGTAAGCTTAAGGAAAAAGGTAATCACGAGGAATTATTAGCTCGTGGTGGTATTTATAAGCGACTTTATGAAAGTACAATAAAATAAAAAAGTGAAAGAGGGAGAATATGATTTATTCAGGTAGCTTAAGTAGTGAAATTAGTAAAAGGGAAACCAAGAACTATGAATTAGCTTTAAAACTAGCACTTGAAGGTATGGTTTTATTAGAAAATGATGGTACCTTGCCATTAAAAGATAATAAAATTGCTCTTTATGGTTTAGGAGCTAAATATACTTGCTTTGGTGGGACAGGCAGTGGTGAGGTTCGTTCAAGATTTAAAATCAGTATTTATGAAGGCCTAAAAAAATGTGGCTTTACTATTTTGACAGAAGAATATTTAAGTGCTTTAGATAGTTTGGTTACTAGTGAAAGGAAAAAATGGGAAACTGCTTTAAAAGCGGGCGTTAAAAAAACGAAGCTGATGAATATTTTAGATTATGCTGGAGCTCATCCATTTATCTTTGCGGGTCACCAAGCTATTGAAAAGTCAGCTGATACTAATGTAGCTCTTTATATTATTAGAAGAGAAGCTGGTGAAGGGGCCGATAGAAGACTTACTCCAGGTGATATGTATCTTAGCATGGCAGAGAAAGAAGATATTAACCTATTAAATCAGCTATATGAAAAGGTAGTTGTAATAATTAATAGTCCAGGAGTTATCGAAGACATAAAAGACATCAAAGCTAATGCGATTATTTATACAGGCTTAAGTGGGATGATGTTGGGTGAGGCTTTAGGACAAATTTTAAACGGCGATTTCACTCCTTGTGGTCATTTAGCTGTTACTTGGGCAAGAAGAGAAAATTATCCTCTAACCTATGATTATAACAATCCCTTAATTGACGAATATAATGAGGGAATATTTGTTGGTTATCGTTATTTTTCTACTTTTAATAAAGAAGTGATTTATCCATTTGGTTATGGTCTAAGTTATACAAAATTTACGACAGCCTTCTTAAGTCTTAATACAAATGATTTAAACATAA
>CALUXJ010000045.1 GCA_944324725.1 uncultured Acholeplasmatales bacterium | reverse complement strand
ATTAATTCATGGTTTTTTAACCAATTATAATGATTTTAAAAATATAGTTCCTTATTTAGAAAAAGTTTATAACAAGGTTTATTTATATGTAGTACCGGGGCATACAATTCCCCCACATTATCGTCAATTTAAAGTTGATGAAACCTTTAACACCTTGCTTAAGGCTTATGATGAATTAGCAGAAGCCTATCAAGTAATTGATTGTATTGGTTTTTCTATGGGGGGAGCTTTAGCTACCTATTTACAAAGTGTCAGAGAGATTAGAAAATTAGTCTTATTAGCTCCTGCTAATAAGTATTTAAATTTCTCGCTTCTTCACAATCGTCTCCATTTTATTAAAGCCGTAAAAAAAGAAGCGAAGGCGGCTCACAATAAGGAATATGAGATAAAAAGTTTAGAAACTTTAAGCTATAATGACAAGTTATCACTTCATATGATGATGACCGAACTTTTGCCAAATTATACACCGCATAATTTAACAACTTTTCGCAACATTGTTAAAAGATGCAATGACGAATTAATCACCATAACTGCCCCGGTTTTAATTATTTGGGGACGTTTAGATCAATTAGTTCCGTTTAGTTCAGCTAAATATCTTTACGATATTGCCATCAATAAGAAGGATTTAGTAATTTATGATGATATTTCACATCTAATGTTAGCTAGTGAAAATTATCAAAAAATTGTTAATAGAATTATGAAATTTTTAGAGGATGATATAAATGAAAGGTAGAACGAATATAAGAATTGCTTGTATAAAAAACTTATATGAAGCTTATGTTAGAGAAGAAGATATTGCCAATATTCTTAAAGAAAAGGATGATCTAGCCCCTGAAGAAATTGAACTCATTAATGTTGTCTATTCTCATAAGGGAGAATTAGATCAAATTATTAGTCAAAATTTACAAAAATATAGTTTAGGTCGTTTAAATTTAGTTGATTTAGCCATTATTGAACTTGCTACCTATGAATTGAAATATACTGATACTCCTAAAGCTATTGTTATTAATGAGGCTTTAAATATTTCGCGTGCCTATACTATGACTGATAAAGAAAATACGGTTCGTTTTAATAATCGTTTGCTAGATAATATTAGTCATTTTATTGAGGAAAACAAATAGTGGATAATCAATATTTAACAGTTACAGCTTTAAATAATTATTTGAAGTATCGCTTTGATAATGATGTTTTTTTGCAAAACATTATGCTAGAAGGTCAAATAACAAGTTTTAAAGCTCATTCATCTGGTCATCTATATTTTTCCCTTAAGGACGATTATACCCAAATTAGCTGTGTTATGTTTCAAAGAGAAGCTAGGCAGCTTAATTTTATTCCGAAAAATGGTTTGAAGGTCTACATTAGAGGCCGAGTTTCCACCTATCCGGCTAGCGGAACGTATCAAATATATGTCAGCAAAATGAAGGATGCTGGGGTTGGAGAATTATTTTTACAATTTGAAAAGCTTAAAAAGGAATTAAATCAATTAGGCTATTTTAGTCCCGAACACAAAAAACCTTTGCCTAAGTTTCCTAAAATAATTGGAGTCATCACTTCATCAACTGGGGCAGTAATTCGTGACATCATTAAAACAATTAATAAAAGATATAATAATTTAGAAATAATTGTTTATCCAACAAAAGTACAGGGTGAGGGTGCGAAAGAAGAAATAGCAGCCAATATAAAAAAAGCAAATAGTGATGCTTTAGCAGATGTCTTAATTTTAGCTCGAGGCGGCGGATCCATGGAAGATTTGTGGCCGTTTAATGAGCGAATTGTGGCTGATGCTATTTACAATAGCCAAATTCCACTTGTATCAGCTGTTGGTCATGAAACAGATTTTACAATTAGTGACTATGTAGCGGATTTACGTTCCCCAACTCCTACGGCTGCTGGTACTTATGTTACTCCTGAAAAAGAAAGCTTAGTTAATCAGATTAGCAGCTTACTTAAACTCCTCAATAGTAGTTATCGTAAGCATTTAGATGATTTTACTATGCAGGTGCTTAATTTGGAGACCCGTTTAAAAAATGCGGCGCCAAGCACAAAGTTAAATCAACAAAAACAATTAGTTGAACATTATTTAAGGCAACTTAAACTTTTATATCAACAAAGGTTATATGAAAAACAAAGTTCTTTGCAACTATTAACAAATGAACTAAGCAAGAATGAACCGCAAAAAGTTATTGCCTATAAAAAAGAATATTTAAAAAGTATTTATAACAAATTAGAACATGCATTTAAGAATAATATGGATGCCAAAAAACAAGCCTATTTATTGTTGAATACTAAACTAGAAACTCTAAATCCTTTAGGCATAATGGCTAAGGGTTTTTCGCTAGCCAGTATTGATAATCATTATATTAGAAGTGTTAGTGAGGTTAAAGTCGGCGATAAAATAAGCACGGAAGTTAAAGACGGCAAAATAATTAGTCAAGTTATGGAGGTTAAAAATGCCTAGTTTTGAGGAAAATTTAAATAATTTAGCAGAGATTGTTAAAAAATTAGAAGATCAAAACATTTCTTTAGAAGATTTAGTTAAATATTACACTAATGGCTTAGAGCTAGCTAAAGAATGTTATCAAGTATTAAATGAAAAGAATGCCCTAGTGGTTAAAAAGATGACTGAGTTAGGGTTAGAGGATTTTAAAGAAGATACCAATCAACAAGATTTTGAAGAAAATATGTAGAAAGGAAGGTCCTGGTAATGTTTGACATTAGCAAAATTGAAAATCCCGAATTCTTAGCTAAGCTATCATATAAGGAAAAAATTCAATTAGCCGCGGACATAAGAAGCTTTTTAATTGAAAACATTGCCAAAACCGGAGGCCATTTGGCTAGCAATTTAGGGATAGTTGAGTTAGTTATTGCTTTATATAGTGTCTTTGATTATAAAAATGATAAATTTATTTATGACGTTGGTCATCAAAGTTATGTCCATAAAATCTTAACTGGTCGAGCTAAGGATTTTTCGAAACTTCGTCAAAAAGATGGCCTTAGTGGCTATATTTCCTATCATGAATCACCATATGATGTTTTTGAAAGTGGTCATAGCTCAACCTCAATTTCTGCATTGGCTGGCTATTTGCTTGCGGGTGGTAAACATAATGAACATAAAATTATTGCCATCATCGGCGATGCTTCTATTGTAAATGGGGTTAGCTTTGAAGCCCTAAATTATTTGGGTAGTTTAAAAGGTTATAATCCAATTATTATTCTTAATGATAATAAAATGGGTATCTCAAAGAGTGTTGGTTCCCTTAATTTAGTCTTTGATAAGTTAAGAAGTAAGAAATTTATTATTCGGTTAAAAAGAGTTTTAAATAATATTTTACCAACTTTTATTACTAATAGTTTCCATCATTTTAAAAGAGCAATAAAAGGTTTTATTCAACATGATAATATTTTTGAAGACTTAGGCTTTGATTATTATGGCCCAATTGATGGTAATAATATTAAAAGTGTCACTAAAGCCTTAGAAAGAATTAAGAATTTAGAAGGTCCAATTTTACTGCATGTCCTAACTGAAAAAGGTCGGGGTTATTCGCTTGCTGAACAAGATGATATTGGAACCTTCCATGGTGTTGAACCTTTTGATCCGAGAACTGGTAAACCTTTAAGAAAAAAATTACCTAATATACATTCATTTTCTGAAGTTGTTTGTGAAGCCTTATGTCTATTAAGAGAAAAAACGGAATTTTATGTTATTACGCCAGCTACGAAAGTTGGCGCAAAATTAGAAAAATTTTATAAGCTTTATCCTGACTATTTAATTGATGTAGGCATTGCCGAAGAACATGCGGCTGTGATGGCAGCTGGTTTAGTCTTAGGTGGGAAACGCGCTATGGTTTTAATGTATTCTACCTTTTCTCAACGGGCTTATGATTTCTTTTTAAATGATATTTGTCGGCCAAATATTCCCGTTATTATTGGTATTGACCGGGCCGGGGTTGTTGGTCACGACGGCTCTACCCATCAAGGCATTTATGATGTATCTATGTTTAGTTCAATGCCTAATATAATTGTTTGTGAACCGAGAAATGCTACTGAGACGATTGGCCTTTTCCATCAAGCTCTTTTAACTAATAAACCTGTGGCTATTCGCTACCCTAGACGTAATACTTATGTTGATTTTACGCAATATAAAATAGGCTTGACCCCATTTAAGTGGGAAATAATTAAAACTGGTACTAAAGGAATAGTTATTGCTTATGGTCCAATCTTAAATTATCTAGAGCGGATAATTAATGAAAATAATTTAGATGTTATGCTCGTAAATGCTAGAGTAATTAAGCCAATTGATGAAGAAATGTTAGATTATTTAAAAAGCCTTAATTTAAAAGCCTTAGTTATTGAAGAAGTAATAATTAGCGGCTCATTATATGCAAAAATATTAGAGGCTGGTTATTATAATGTAAATAAAATCAATTTTGCGGTCGATGATGTTATTCAACAGGGTGGTATTGAAGAAATGCTAGATTTATATGGCTTTTCAGCTGAAAATATAATTAAGGAAATTAAGAAACTCTATGAGAATTGATAAATATCTAGTTGAAAAAGGTTATTTTGAAACACGTACTAAAGCCCTAAATGCCATCAAAGCGGAAGCAGTTTATGTAGATGGTCAATTAATTACTAAAGCAAGTTATTTAGTTGAAGAAGTGGCAAACATTGAAATAATAACCGCTAAAACCTTACCCTATGTTTCACGGGGTGGTCTTAAACTTTTAGGAGCAATCAAACAATTTAAACTAGATTTTAAAGATAAGGTTGTTTTAGATATTGGTTCTTCAACCGGTGGCTTTACGGATTGTTCCTTACAAGCTGGGGCAAAGAAGGTATATGCCGTTGATGTTGGAACGAATCAACTACATCCTAAATTATTAGCTGATGAACGTGTTGAAGCCCATCAAAACACCAATATATTATCCTTACCTAAATTTAGTCTACCAATTGATATTGTTCTTATGGATGCTTCATTTGTTAGTGTAAGTACCTTACTTCCAGCTCTTAATCATTACGTTAATTTTAATAATTATTTGATACTATTAATTAAACCGCAATTTGAGGTTGGTCATATCAGAATGAAAAATGGGATAGTAAAAAATAGTAAACAACATCTCCAGGTTTTAGAAAGTGTTAGTTTAACTTTAAATTCTCAAGGCTTATATATTAATGAAATAATGTTATCACCTATTACAGGTGGCGATGGTAACAAGGAGTTTTTAGCTAAAATCTCAAGAACGCCAAGTAAAAAGATAGATTTTTTGACTATTATAAAATGAGGTGAAAAAAATGCTTCAACGATTAATAATAAACAATATTGCTATCATAAAGGATATTGATGTTTCCTTTGCAGATGGAATGAATGTCATATCTGGTGATACCGGTGCTGGTAAAAGCTTGGTTATAGACAGCCTACTTTTATTAAGTGGTAATAGAGCCATTCAAAGCTTAATTAGGTATAATGAGAAAAAAGCCTTTGTTACAGCTTATTTTACTAATCCATCTCTCGAATTAAAGGAATATTTAAGTGGCTTAAATATTACCATTGCTGATCAAGTTTGTTTAACTAGAGAATTATCAACTAATCGTAATTTATGCAAGATTAATGACAAAGTAGTCACGCTTCAACAACTAAAGGATACAGCTAGTATGCTTTTTAGTGTACATGAACAACAAGATACCTTTAAATTATTCTCTGAGGATAATTATTTTTCCTTTATTGATAATGATAGTAAAATAATTGAAGCTAAAAATAACTATCTTTTTGCTTATAATGATTATAAAGAAATTTTAGATAAATGTATTGCCTTAGAAAATGATAACAAAGCTAATGCTGATAAATTGGATTTCTTATTATATGAACAAAAAGAATTGGCTGACCTAAATTTAACCCCAGATGAGGACAAAATACTAGCTGAACAAATTGAAATATTAAAAAATTACGATCAAATTTATGAAGCATTAAATAGTAGCTACAACTTACTAGAAACAAACTCAGCCATTGATAATGTTTACGAGGCTATGGATGCTATGACAAAAATTGCTAGTTTAGCTCCAAATTATGAGAAAATAGCTACTAGTCTAAGCGATATTTATTATAATTTGTCAGATATCAAAAGTGAGATATATCATGAGATTACTAATTTTTCTTATGATAAAGGTGAGCTAGATAATTTACAAGCTAGAAGCTATGAGATTGAAAAAATTAAGGATAAGTATAAAAAATCGGTCAATGAAATAATTGCTTACTATGAAAATATTAATTATGAAATTGAAAAGATTACCAATTACGATGACTTACTTGCAAATCTCAAGAAAGAAGTAAATAAAAAAGCCCAAATTCTTTTTGAATATGGGCAAAAACTACACAATTTACGGGTTAAAAAGGCGCTTATTGTAGAAGAAAAAGTGGTAAAAAATGCTAAAGAGCTAGAACTTAATAAAATTGATTTTAAGATTCAATTTGCTCCAATTGTTCAAAACACATTCTATGAGAACGGATTAGACAAAATCAACTTTTTAGTAACCTTTAATGTTGGGGAACCCCTTAAGGAATTAACAAAAGTAGCAAGTGGAGGCGAATTAAGTCGTTTAATGCTAGCTTTTAAAGCTATTGAAGCTGAAAATAAACAATATTCTCTAATGGTTTTCGATGAAATTGATACAGGTGTTTCGGGGGAAGCAGCTGTCAAGATTGCTAACAAAATTAAGGAAATTGCCACTAAGACTCAAGTAATTTGTATTACCCATATTGCTAGTGTTGCCGCTCTAGCACAGCATGAATTTTTAATCCATAAAGAAGAAAAAGAAGGCCAAACTTTTGCCTTCATTAAAGAATTAAATATAGAAGAACGGGTAAGAGTTATTGCCCGAATGATTTCTGGCAATAATATAACCCAAGGTGCTATCTTAAATGCAAGAGAATTACTCGGTCTTTCCTAAAATAAACTTATTAATTGCATAGGCAACGCCACTGTTTTCATTATCTAGAGTGATGAAATCAGCGGCTTTTTTTACGTAATCAAAAGCATTTTGCATTGCAACCCCAACGCCAGCCTTTACAATCATATTAAAATCATTGCCAGCATCACCAATAGCCATCGTGTCATTTAAAGGAATATTTAAGTATTCAGCCAATCTTGTTAAAGCTAGGCCTTTATCAGTATCTTTATTTAAAAATTCTAAGAAAATATTAGAACTGCGAACTACAGAATATTTATTGAAAAAGTTATGATCAATATTAGCCTCAATATGATTTAATTTATCTTTATCATCAACAATCATTACCTTTAAATATAGATTAGGAGTCAAAGTATTAAAATCAACATACTCAGCATTAACTTTGTTTATCTTAACCTCAACATCAGTATAAGGGTTAGGTTTTGCACAAATTAATCTTTCATCAGCCGTAAAGGCATGGCAATAACTATTAAAAAGTTGACTTTGCTCATAAATGGCTGTTAAATCTTTGTCATTTAAAGTGCACATGTAAATTTCTTTATTTAAACCAACATTTAAAATTTTAGCGCCATTATAACAAATAACATAATCATCTGGTCCAGTTAAACCAAGCTTTTCTAAAACAGGTTTAACTCCAATAAAAGGACGACCAGAGGCTATGACCATTTTACAACCGGCCGCTTTAGCTGCTAAAATTGCTTGTATATTAGCCTCAGAAATATTTTTTTTAGCATCAAACAATGTGCCATCTAAATCAATTGTACATATTTTAATCATTAGAACACCTCAATAATAAAAAATATTCGCAAAGCGAATATTAAACAGTAGTAATGCTAGTGACAATAAAATAAATGACTAAAGCTATAGTCGCAAGCACGAATGATATAGATAAGAAACCTACTAAAATTTTGCCCCATGGTCTTGTGGCAGGATTAGTGAAATCTTTTTTATTTTTATCTTTCTTTTGATTGTTAGCCACGATTCTTCACCTCATAACATATATATGGTATAATATAACGTAGATATTATAACTTAAAACAAGCGAAAAAGGAAGTGGTAATTATGGAAAAAAAACAGGTTCATATAATTTTTCATATTGATTTTAATGCCTTTTTTTGTTCTGTGGCTGAAATCTATAATCCAGCTTTAAGAAACACAGCCTTTGCAATTGGCCGAGAAAATTCTACCTATGGCGTAATTTCCACTGCTAGCTATGCTGCCCGTAAATATGGCATTAATAGTGGTATGCCTTTAGCGGTAGCTTATAAAAAATTAAAGACTTTAAACGTAGTCAGTTTGCCTTATCAATACTATTTAGATTACCACTATAAATTTATTAATTTATTAAAGGAATATAGTAATTTAATTGAAGTCGGATCAATTGATGAAGCGTATATTGATGTGACCGAATTAGCTCAAAAAAGGCACCCATTAGTAATAGCTAAAGAAATTCAAACTAGGCTTTTAAAAGAATATCATTTACCATGTTCAATTGGAATTGCCACTACCCTTTATTTAGCAAAGATGGCATCGGATTTAGAAAAGCCCTTGGGCTTAACTGTTTTGCGTAACAAGGATGTCAAAGATAAATTATTTGGTTTACCGGTTAAGGATATCTTTGGTATTGGCCGTAAAACTTATCCCAAGCTTGAGGAACTCGGTATCAAAACGATTGGTGACTTTTTGGCGACAAAAAACCAGAATAGTGTTTTAAAGGTTATTTCTGCTGAATATTATGAAGAAATAAAAGCCAATTTTAAAGGACAGTCACGTAATACAATTCTTCCCTTACATGAAGAGGATAATTTATCAATATCAACAATGTCTACTTATGATAGGCGCTTAATAGGTGAGGAAGAAATATTGTTTGAGCTCAGTGTTTTAACAAAGGATATATATAAAAAACTACTTGCCAAAAACTATTATACTAAAACAATAAGTATTACCTTGCGCAATACAGAATTTAAAACCATTAGTCGCTCAAGAACGTTAACAGATTATACTAATTCTTATCAAGTTATTTTTGAGGTCGTAACTGATCTTTTGCAAGCCAATTATCATAATGAAACCTTAAGATTGCTCGGAGTAGGATTTAGCAATTTAATTAAAGGCGAACTCGTGAAGGAAGAAGAATATAATCTCTTTACTGCTCTTAATCGCCAAGATAAGGAAACTGTTATTGAAAATGTAATGGAAAACATTAAGGATAAGTACGGGGAAAAAGCATTATATTATGCTAAAAATAAGACTTTATTTAACTAATTTTTGGAGATAATCATAAATTTGCTTAACTAAAAATTCAGGAGTTGAAGCGCCACTTGTTATACCGATATTATGATAGTCACTAAAATTAAAGCTTAATATATCACTTAAACTATTGGCATAAATGGCTTTGGTTTTACTGCTAGCTAGTTCATAAAGTCGCTTGGTATTACTAGAGTGATTATCTCCTACAACAATAATTAAATCATATTGTGCATTTAAAACCGCTTCTTGTCTAACTTGAGTAGCTTGACATATTTTATTGTCAATGATTGCTTGCGGATATTTCATAGTAATGGCTGTAAAAATATCGGTTAAATCAAGGGTTGATAAAGTAGTTTGGTTAGTAACGTAGATTTTATCATTGGTAATGTTTAGGTTTGCAACATCCTTTAGGCAGGTAACAAAATTAATATTAGAAGCAAGACTTAAGGAAGCTTCGCTTTCAGAATGTTTACTTTTGCCAATATAGATGATGTCATAGCCTTCTTTGATATGTGCATTAATACGATTATGAATTAGTGTAACAAAGGGACAGGTCGCATCAACAACTGTTAAGCCCTTTTCTTTGGCGATAGTAAATAATTTAGGATCAGTCCCATGAGCTTGAAAGACAATTGTCCCTTTATTTATTTCTAAAAGAGATTTTTCTTTTTCTGATTCATCTAAAATAATAACTCCTTTATCATGATATTGTTTCATGACAATATCATTATGAATTAATTTACCAAGTAGATAAATTGGTTGCGGATAATTGCCAGCCAATACTTCATCTAAAAGCTTAATAGCCCTTTTTACTCCCATACAATAGCCTTGAGGTTCAATTAAAGTAATCATAAAAAAACACATCCTTTTTTTACATCATAACATAGATTTAATGACTTGTCTATGCTGATATTTCACTTGCAAAACTTGAACAAATAGGCTAAAATAACAAAGGTGTTATTATGCAAAATTACTTACAAAAAGACTATTTAATTAAAAATTTAACAAAATTAAATATTACTAAATTGATGCCTGTCCAAATAAAAATGTTAGAGGAGTTTAATAAAAGTAGAAATATTATTTTAACTTCTAAAACTGGCTCTGGTAAGACATTAGCTTATCTTTTACCAGTATTAAATAATTTAGATTTTACTAGTAGGAACTTAGACCTTTTAATTTGCCTACCAACTAATGAATTAGCTTACCAAACCTATCTAGTCGTTAAATCATTAACTGAAAATTGTAATATTGATTGTCGTTTGTATGATTCTAATACAGCTAGTCAAGATGAAGCTAAACGTTTAGAAAAGAGACAACCACAAATAGTTGTGGGGACAATAGGTAAAATTTTTGATTTAGCCTTTAAGCAAAATGCTTTAAAAATTCATCAAGTACCTTACTTTGTCCTAGATGAAGCTGATATGGCGCTTGATCAAGGTTTTAAAGAAGAATTAGATGAAATATTAGTTAGTGTGAGTGATGCTAAAAAAATCTTTGTTTCAGCTACAATACGTAAGGATTTAGAGGTTTTACTTAAAAAAGTAGCCTTAAATGCTAATTATATTAATCTAAACGATATGCTAGAAACTAATATTAAGCACATTTGGATTCCTGTTCGCTATAAAACACGCTTAGAGGTGCTAAACAACTTACTCAGGGTAATTAATCCTTATTTATGTCTCATCTTTATAAACAAAAAGGATGATATTCCTACAGTCTATAATAGCATCAGCACTGCTGGCTATAATGCCTGCATGTTAAGTGCTAATATGAATATTAGGGAACGCAAACGAATTTTAAGAGAAATAAATGATTTACGCTATCAATATATTGTAACGAGCGATATTTTGGCTAGAGGAATCGATTTTAAGGGTGTAAGTCATGTCATTTCTTATGATTTGCCTTATGATTTTGAATTTTATATTCATCGGGCTGGTAGAACGGCTCGTATGAATAGTGATGGTATTTGTTATGCGCTTTATGATAAATTAGATGACAATTATTTAGATATGCTAGCTCGTAAAGGAATAAGACCTAGTTATTATGATATCGTCGATAATGAATTAGTACCATATAAAGGTCGTAATGCTAGACAAAATCGTAAATTACCTCAAACTGATTACCATGCTTTAGCAAATAAGATGATTCCTAAATCAAAGAAAGTAAAGCCAGGTCACAACAAAAAGAGAGCACTTCAAGTGGAAGCCTTAGCTAAAACGTTAAAAAATAAGGATAAGAGAAAGGGTTATAAAAAATGAGAGATTATATAATTATTACGGATTCAACAACCGATTTACCTGCAAGTTATGCTAAAGAGAATAACTTAGTGGTTATTCCCATGAAATTTAATTTGGATGGTACTGAATATCTAAACTATCTAGACGAACATGAAATGTCAAATAAGGACTTTTATGACGCTGAGCGCGCAGGTAAAATTGCCAAAACAGCTCAATTAAGTCAATTTGATATTGAAAGTGTTTATCGCAAATACTTAGATTTGGGCTATGACATTTTAGGCATTGGTTTCTCTTCTGGTTTATCTGGAACTTTTAATTCTATGCGTCTTGCAAAAGAAGAATTAGAAGAGGAATATAAGGATGCTAAAATTCTTATTATTGATTCCTTATGTGCTTCATTAGGTGAAGGTTTATTTGTTTATTATGCCGTGGAAAATAAGAAAAAAGGCCTAAATATTACAGAAAATGGCGATAATTTATTACATTTAAGACCTCATTTATGTCATTGGTTTACAGTATCTAGTTTAGAAACTTTACGCCGTGGCGGAAGAGTTTCAAATATTACAGCTTTCGTTGCTGATACCTTAAATATTAAACCAGTTCTTCATGTTGATGATGCCGGTCACTTAATTGCTATGCGAAAGACAATGGGACGTAAAAGAAGTCTTATTGCCTTAGTTGATCGTTTAGTAGAAACAATTAATCGGGATGAACCACAAATGATTATGATTGGACATGGCGATTGTTTAGAGGATGCTAATTTTGTTGCTCAAGAAGTTAAAAAACATATAGAAGTTAAAGACGTTTTAATTAATTGTATTGGTCCAGTTATTGGGGCCCACTCTGGTCCAGGTACATTGGCACTTTTCTTCGTTGGTAGTAAACGTTAATTAAATATTATATAAAAAAGGGAAGCAAAAATTGCTTCCCTTCAGACTGTTGACAAAGAAAAATTAAAATGTACCCTAAGTCAAGGACAGTAATAAAAAAACTGTAATTGTTTATGTATGTATTATCATTCCCCTAGGGGA
>CALUXJ010000044.1 GCA_944324725.1 uncultured Acholeplasmatales bacterium | reverse complement strand
AGAAAAAAGTGAGAAAATATACGCATTTTAGCATTTTTCTCACTTTATAGCATAACAACTGTAAAACTCAGGTTATAACATAATTTTATAAAATTTATTATATTTTTTTGCTAAATTATGCTATAATTTTTTAGGTGATTTGATGTTTTATCTAAAGAATACCCTTATTAATACCATTATAATAAATAAATCAAAATTTATTTGTACTATTATTCCTATAACATCTATTTCTGATGCGGAAAATAATCTCAAAAAATTGCGGGAACAATATTTTGATGCCACCCATAATTGTTATGCCTACTTATTAGGTGATAATTGGGAGATTCAAAAATGTTCTGATGATGGTGAGCCTCAAAAAACAGCTGGTTTTCCAATGCTAGATGCCTTAAAGAAAAGACAGGTTACTAATGTTTTAGCAGTTGTTACTAGATATTTTGGTGGCATATTACTAGGTGCATCTGGACTCATTAGAGCTTATTCGCAAGCCGTTTTACAGGCGCTAGATACAACAAAACTCGCTACTAAAACCCAGGTTCTTACATTTACTTTAGTTTGTGACTATAAAGAATATAATATGATTACTAAACTTATTTATTTAACTTTGAATAATGTTAGCTTTCAAACAGATGTTATAATCGAGGGGCAAATTGATTTAAGCCAAAAAGCACGCTTAATTAAAGATTTAGAAAACATTTTAAAAACAAATGTTAATCTAAATTTTCTAGTTGAAGATAAAATTATTTAATTTACATGAGCAATCGCTTATGTTTTTTTATTTTAGACATAATTAAAAGGATTGATAATAAAAATCAACCCTTCCATGATAATTATTTATTTTTATAAAAGTTAACGCTTAAAGACCAAAAACGCGATCGCCACAATCACCTAAGCCAGGAACTATATAACCTAAATCATTCAATTTTTCATCTAAACTAGCTAGATAAATGTCAACATCCGGATAACTTTTATTCAAATTGGCTACTCCTTCTGGCGCACCAACCAAACCGACAAAATTAATTTTTTTAGCCCCATGCTTAACTAAACTAGCACAAGCATCGATAGCCGAACCCCCAGTTGCTAGCATTGGATCTAATAAATAAACTGTATAATTAGCCAAATCTTCTGGCAAACGCATATAATATTCATGCGGAATTAAAGTCTTCTCATCCCGATACATACCTAAAAAGCCAATTTTTGCTTCAGGTAGCATTTTTCTGAAGCCTTCTAAAAAACCTAGTCCAGCTCGTAAAATTACGACAAATAATACCTTTTCAGCAGCTACATAGCCTTTAGTTGGACTTACTGGAGTTGTTATCGGAATTTCCTTTAATGCTAGATCTTGAAAAACATATGGGGCCATCAACATCGCAATTTCGGTTAAATTGCTATAAAAATCTTTGCTATTAGTTTCTTTTTTCCTAATAGTCGTTAACTTCATTTTTACTAATGGATTTTCAACAATCTTTAGAAGTGCCATATTATACCTCTAAAGCCTTAATCTTATTTACTCTTCTAATGTGTCTTTCACCATTAGAGAATGGAGTTGTTAAGAATGTATCAACAATTTTTTTACAGGTCTCAAAATCAACTAAACAGGCACCTATGGCTAAAGCATTAGAATCATTGTGCTCACGAGTTAACTTAGCAATTTCTGGTTTATCAACTAAAGCACACCGTACACCCTTTATTTTATTAGCACAAATAGACATACCAATACCAGTTGTACACATAACAATTGCTCGATCAACCTTACCTTCCACTAATAATTTACAAGCTTGAATACAGTAATCAGGATAGTCACAACTATCTAACGTATTAGTACCGCAATCAATTACTTCATAACCTTCACTTAATAAATATTCTTTTAATCTTGTTTTTAAAACTAATGCGCCATGATCACAGGCAATCGAAATTTTCATCATAGTATACACCTCGTTTTTTTATTATATCATTTATCATTCTAAATATAAAGTCTTTTTAATTTATAATGGAAATTTTGCTTATTTTATGCTACAATTTATAAGTCGAGGTGAAATAATGCTTTATACAATTGACAATAAAACAAACTTTTTCGAATTAAAAAATAAGATTACTGCTGGCGATACTTTATACTTCACTAAGGGTATTTATCAAATTAAGCTTAGTCTTAATGTTCCTAATTTAAAAATTATTGGTGAAGATGTGGACCAAACAATAATTACAAATGCTGATCATTATCACAAAATAATGGCTGATTATAATGAATGCAATACCTTTAGAACCTATACCTTACAACTATTAGGTGATAATAATACTTTAGAAAATATCACCATTAAAAATAGCTGTACTTCTGCTAAATATGGTCAAGCCGTTGCCTTAGCTGTTTATGGCGATAATTTTAAAGCTTTAAATTGCAAAATTTTAGGTGAACAAGACACTTTATTCACTGGACCATTACCAGCTGATTTAAAAATACGCTATAATGGTTTCCTTGAGCCAAGCGTTATTAATAAAAAGCAAGGTCGCCAATTATACCAAAATTGTCTTATCCAAGGGGATGTTGATTTCATTTTTGGTGGAGCAGCTGCTTTATTTTCTAATTGTCAGATAAAATGCTTAAATGATAAGGGGTTTGTTTGTGCCCCTAGCCACGCTAAAGATGATAAATTTGGCTATCTTTTTGCTAATTGCCAAATTGAAACTGCTAAACCACGGGCTAGCTTCTACCTCGCTCGTCCTTGGCGCGATTATGGCCTTGTGTACTTTATAAACTGTAACTATACATCTGGTATACTTGAAGAAGGATTTAATAAGTGGAATGATACCAATAGAGATAAAACTTGTCGTTTTTACGAGTATGCTAATAAAAATTACTCAAGAGTACCATTTGTCAAGAAACTTTCTCAAGATGAAGCTGATGCTTATCTAAAAGAATTTAAAAACTATCTAAATATATAAATTTTGGCTCTATGTTAAATTGCATAGGGCTTTTTTAATGACAAAAAAAGCACCTTCCATTATAGCATAACTACTGAACTTTAATAAACAGCAGTATTTTGCTAGGAAGGTACTATTTTTTTAATTTAGTTATTATTTTTTAGTTGTTTTCTTTGTTGTTTTTTTAGTAGAAGTTGTAGCATTAGTTCTATCACTTACAGTAGCTAATTCAGTGAAGTTCAAAATTGATGTAACAACAGAGAATACCGCATTACTTGAATCGTATGATTCACCAACTATACTCAAACGTCCAGAAGCAGAATATAGTTTAAATTGATAATTACTATTTTTATCTTTTGATAAATAGAATTTACCACTATTAACATTTTCCTTAAAAGCAAGTATTGCATTCTCAACACTATTTTTTGAACTATAACCAGATGCTTGGCATAAAATCTCACCATTATTAGCCTTTAATTCCCAATAGAATTCACCATTTAAATCTTTACGGATAACAAATTTGCCACCCTTTTTATCTTCCTCTTTAACCTTAGAAATTTCTACAAATTGAGCATCAACTGCTTCTACAGGTAACTCAATATCAACTATATCATCCGTGATAGCAAAACGCTTAAATGATTCTAAAGCACTTTGAGCACCTTTTTCAGTTGGATAATTAGCACTGATAGCTAACACTCTATGATTAGCAGCAGTTAATTTAAACTTGTAATTTTTCTTCTTATCAACAATGATTTGTGTTTTACCGGTAATAATGTTACGTTTAACAGCTTCAATAGATTTTAATACTGTTAATCTTGACGCATACATCTCAGAAACGAATAATATTTCACCATTTGAAGCTTTTAAGCGATAACGATAATAATTATTTTCTTGGAAAATTTCATATTTACCATTGTAAGTACGACCCTTATTTTCTTTCATTTCTTCCTCTTCAACTGGAGTTTCAGGTTCTTCTTCAACCTGACTTTCCTCAACTGGTTCTTCAACAACTTCAGCTGGTTCATCAGAAGGAGCAGCCTCTACTTCTTGGTTAGATATCTCTTCTTCACTTACCACTTCATCTTCCGTAACCACTTCTGAAGCCTCATCTACAACATCTTCTTCGGGAATGGTTTCACTCTCAACCACTGGTTCTTCCGTAGCTTGCGCAACTACAACTGGCTCTTCAGCAACTTGTTCTACTACTGGTTCCTCTTCTTCAGCCACAACTTCCTCTTCTGGCTTTTCACTAGATTCTTCCGCAACAATTGGTTCTGATACAACCTCTTCTTCAGCTACAACAGGTTTTTCTTCAACAACATTAACAACCTCATTACTTTGAGCTGCTTTAGTTTCTTCATCCTGTTTACGTAAATTTTCAAATTCTTCCTTTAAAACTTTAGCTGTTTTATTACTTTGAATTTTCTTAACAATTAATAAAACGATAAGAAGTACTAAAAGAACTAAAAAACATCCTAAAAAGATAACATCGACTGTTTTAAAGTCGCTTAATGAAAATAAAAATAATCCTAAATCCATGCTAAACCTCCACGATTAATTCCTATCTATATTATATAGTATTTTTGCCTAATTAACAACATTTATTTAGTACCTTTTAGCATTAAAATTTGACAAAAATTGACATATGTCTTATAGCTCAAATTGACTATTGTATAAGGTAGCATAGAAACCATTTTTAGCTAGTAAAGTTTCGTGATTTCCTTGTTCAATAACATTACCATCTTTTAATACTAAGATTCTGTTAGCATTTTTAATTGTAGATAAACGATGTGCAATAACAAAACTTGTTCTACCTTCCATTAATTTATCCATCGCTTTTTGAATCAAAATCTCTGTTCTAGTATCAACTGAGGAAGTAGCCTCATCAAGAATTAACATTGGAGCATTTTCTATCATTGTTCTAGCTATAGTTAGCAGTTGTTTTTGACCAGCTGAAACATTAGCTGTTTCACTAAACATATAATCTAGCCCTCCTGGTAAAGAATGAACAAAATGATCCATATGACAAGCTTCTAGAGCTTTCCATATTTCCTCATCGGTAGCATTTTTATTACCAAACTTAAGATTATCTCTTAATGTTCCTTCGAACAACCATGTATCTTGTAAAACCATACCAAACAATTTGGCAACATTTTCTCTTGATATATCTTTGGTATTAACCCCATCAACATAGATATTACCACTAGTAGTTTCATAGAAACGCATTAATAAATTGACAATTGTGGTTTTACCGGCCCCTGTAGGACCTACAATAGCAATTTTATTGCCCGCCTTAACGTCGCAATTAAAATCAAAAATAATTTGCTTATCCTTAGTATAACCGAAATTAACATCCTTAAAATCAACATTACCAATAACATTAGCTGGTAATAGTTCGGTTTTTACATTTTCCACTGGCATTTCTTCTTCTGCAAGGAAATCAAATACTCTTTCAGAAGCAGCTGCACATTGTTGAATAACCGTTCCCATTTGACCAACTTGTTGCATTGGCTGATTTAATTGTCTAGTATATTGGATAAAGGTTTGAATAATTTCTAGACCATATTTTCCTTGCGTAATTAATAAGCCACCAACTAAACAAATTGATATATAAGAAATGTTTCCTACAAATATCATAAGTGGCATTAGCATACTTGATAAAAACTGACTCTTCCAGCCTGTATATTTTAGTTCGCTATTCATTCCTGTGAAAACCTTTAGCTGAGCTTCTTCTTGATTAAAGGCTTTAATAACATTTTGGCCAGCATAAGCTTCCTCAATATGACCATTTAGGCGACCAAGCGCATTTTGTTGGGCTCTGAAGTACTTCTGACTAACACGCATCAATAAAATCATTAAAATAAGCGATAATGGAATAGTTATAATAGCGATTAAAGTAATTGTTGGTGACAATACTAGCATCATAACAAATACACCGATAAACATTATTATTGAGGAAATTAATTGCGATAAGGTTTGGTTCAGGTTTTGACCTATCAAATCAATATCATTAGTTACTCGGCTTAAAACATCACCAAAGCTTCGTGAATCAAAATAAGACAGTGGCAATCTATTAATTTTAAGACTAATATTTTGTCGCATCTTATTAGTTACCTTTTGAGTAACTCCGGTCATAAAGAACCCGCAAAAGTAGTTACAAATGGCACTAGAAGCATATAAACACATTAAGATAATGGCTACTCTAATTATATCCGGCCGAGGATCGTAGCTGTTATTATTAATAAACATCTGACTATATTTAGTAATTTGGCCTAAATAATTAGGTCCTAAAATCATACAAACTGTTCCAATAACTGATAAGACGATGGCAATAATAACATATGGTAAATGAGGTTTTAGATATTTTGATAACTTGATTAAGGTTTCCTTAGTATCCTTAGCTTTGCCATAATTGGCATTCATATTTGGTCTAGGCATTTTCTAATTCCTCCTTTGAAAGTTGTGAATAGGCAATTTCTTGGTAAACTTGGCAATTTTTTAATAATTCTTTATGATTGCCATAACCTACCACCTTACCATTGTCTAAGACAATAATTTTATCAGCATGCAAAATTGTTCCAATTCTTTGGGCTACTATAACATTAGTCGTACCCTTAATCTTTTGGGCTAGAGCCTCTCTTAATTTTTGATCCGTTTTTAAATCTAGGGCACTAAATGAATCATCAAAAATCAATATTTCAGGTTTTTTAATAACTGCTCTAGCAATACATAATCTTTGCTTTTGCCCACCAGAGAAATTAGTTCCTCCTTGAGCGACTGGCGCATCATAACCAATTTTATCAATAAATTCACTAGCTTGAGCTATATCTATAGCATAACTAATATCATCATCTGTTAAATTAGGTCTACCAAAAGCTAAATTAGAACGAATAGTACCACTAAATAAAACAGCCTTTTGTGGAACATAACCTATTATAGCTCTTAAATCATTTTGTTTTAAATCTTTAACATTAACACCATCGACTAAAACTTCACCTTTAGTTGCATCATAGAAACGAACCATTAAATTCACTAAGCTAGTTTTCCCTGAACCTGTACCACCAATGATTGCTAAAGTCTCACCTTTATTTATCTTAAAGTTAATATTTGAAAGTACTGGTTCGTCAGCTTCACCATAAGAAAAATCGACATTTTTGAATTCGATAGTTCCTCTATTACTATCGGTAATTGTTGCTTCCTTAAGTGGATCATTTATTAATGTATCAGATTCTAAAATTTCATTAATTCGATTACCAGAAACCACAGCACGTGGTACGAGAACCACTATCATTGTTAGTTGCATGAAGCCCATAACAATAAACATAGTAACCTGCTGGAAAGTAAAAATTGAACTTATCATATTAGATTGAGATATCAAATCGGTTTTTTCAAATACTAAATAAGCTCCAACCCATAAAATTAATAATGATGCATAATTCATAATAATTTGCATGCCTGGAGTAAATAGTGAAAAAATACGGTTAACAAAAATATTTGTTTTAGTAATATTATTGTTAGCTTCCATAAACTTATCTTCTTCTTCCTTTTGAGCATTAGAAGCTCTAACAACACGCAAACCTGTTAAATTTTCTCTTGTAACTAAATTTAACCGGTCAGTCAATTTTTGAATCATATTAAATTTAGGTAAGACAATAGCAAAAATTGTTATTACTAGACAAACTAAGGCTACAATTGCTACTATAACAATGGTGCTTAATTTAGCTGCTCCTTGAATTTGGACAGCCTTAATAATACCATATATCGCATAAACTGGGGCAGCAAAAGCCATTCTTAGAACCATATTAATAACCATTTGTACTTGAGTTATATCGTTTGTGGAACGTGTTATTAAAGATGCTGTACTAAATTTATCAATTTCAGCTAAGCTAAAATTTTCTACTTTCTTATAAACAGCCTCTCTAACACCATAAGAGAAGTTAGCCGCAAACTTGGCAGATAAGAAGCAGAGAATAATGGTTGAGACAACACTACTAAGTGCTAAAAGTCCCATGTAGACACCACTCATAATTATTTCATGTTGGGCATTACTGAGTAGTTCATCTGTGAGCATACCATTTTCTCTTAACGTAGTAATGATACTAGCTTGACTTAATATTTTTTGTAAATAATTGGGCATAGAAAGATCACAAATAACCTGAACTACAACTAAAGCTATAATTAAAAGTAAAACTACGCCATAGATTTTTTTCATATGTTTAAATAATTTAAGCATTTTTCTTTTCCTCCAAAAAATTGATGGTTTTTTGCAAAATACGCGCAAAAGCCTCTTTGTCCTCACCTAAACTAGCTAAATAATTTGATAGCCCTTCTTTAAATGATTTAGCTACCAATGTTGCTTGCTTTAAACCTGTTTCCGTTAAAGTATAGGTTTTTCGCCGGTTATCCGTTTCATTAACCGATTTGATTACCAAGCCATTAGCCTCTAAATCATACAAACAATGCATGATAGCTGCGGTGGTAACATTATTGCGCTTAGCTAAATCACTTGCATGACCTACTTTGTTGTTCTTGCGCATTTGGTTTAATAATTTAGCCTCCATTGGCGATAGATTGGTTTTTTGTCTAATATTTTCCTGAATTAATAACATTAATTTTTCTATTTCATAAAGATATAGTAACAAATCATCACTATTCATCAAATCATCTCCTAAAGTAGTTATATTGTAATGCAAAAGCTTTACTAAGTAAAGTATTTTTAATACTTAACATAATTTCCCAAAATTAAGAAAAAAGTGGCCAAATTTAAGCATTTGCCACTTCTATGTATTTAATTAACTCATCTAAACTTGCAATTATTTTAGCACCTGTATTTGCTAAAACATCTACAGCCTGATGACCACCACTAAATAATATACATTGCATACCTAGACTTTGTGAAACTTCATAATCATGCGTAGTATCACCAATCATTAAGCACTCTTTTGGATTGATATTATTGTTTTCAATAAAATTTTTAGCAACTGTAATTTTGCTTGAAGCATAGATATTATCTAAACCTAAAATGAAGGAAAATTCAGAAATCAAACCTAATACCTCTAATTGCTTTTTCAAATTTGATAACTCACTAGCAGATAATACACCAACTGTTAGTCCACGATTTTTAAGTTCTTTCACTACTTCTTTTAAATGTGGATAGCAATGGCATTTATAGGAAGCAGGTTGATATTCTTCAATGAACCATTTAGATAAGTCTGCAAAACTATCTTTACTAAAATCAACACCGGCTAATTCATAATATTTTTTAACTGGGAAAGTAAATACATGTTTATATTCCTCTAAAGATAAAGGTTTACTTCCTTGCTTAATTAATATCTTATTTAATAAATTTAAGCATAAATCAACATCATCTAGGATGGTGCCATTAAAATCGAAAAAAACATATTTAATCATAATTCACCTATAATACATATAAATAAATAGCCACAAAATGTAAAATTGTACCAAAAATACAAAAGAAATGCCAAACGAAATGAGCATATTTAAAAGTCGCAGCATAGAAAAATATTCCTAACATATAAGCTATGCCACCAGCAAGAATTAAATAAAAGAAAATTTGATTATAACTATAAATCATTGGGAGGATAAAAATTCCACTCCAACCTAGCAAAACGCACAAGATAGTGTGTAAAATAGTAGTTTTTTGTTTAATAAATATTTTACCTAAAATACCTAAAAAGATAAGACCCCATTGAATTCCAAAAAAAGCCAGCGCTACCTTTTGGTTCATTTGATAAATAGCCACTAGTAGGATTGGTGCATAGGTACCACCTATTAAAAGAAAAATAGATGTATGGTCAAAAATTCTAAAAACCCTTTTTACCACTGAACCATTTTTAAAGCTGTGATAAAGGCAACTCATCAAATATAACATAAGCATACAAAAGCCATAAATGCTTACCCCAACATAAGCTCTTATATTATCACATTTTAATAACATTAAGATTGTAGCAACGATGGCAAAGATGGCCGCCACGCCATGGGTAATACTATTGCCGATTTCTTCTCCTAGGGTTTGCAAGCGTCTCGGTTTCTTCTTTTCTGTTAATATAGTTGTTTCTTGCATTGTCCTCACCTCTCCCTCATATTATATAACTAGTTTATCTTGTTTTCAAGACTAGATTATATGTTTTCTATTTTTGCATCAAGTGCTATTGATAATGGCGGATATATTACAATCGTCAAAATGCTTGTTAAAACACCTGTCAAAATTGAAGCTGGTATCTTACTTAAAGATAGAGTTAAGCTAGCTGCCCAGCCCATTCTATCAATATAAACTGAAAGCACACTTCTAAATACAAACTCTCCTAAAATATTTACTAATGTGGCTATACTTACTGCTAACAATAAATAATTAAACATTTCCTCTTTTCGAAGAAAGATAATACCAAACAAAATAAAAATAAACATAAAGACAAATAGACCAATGGGAACTAGCATATTAAAACTTATTAATGTTTCGCCAATTTTTACTCCGCCAACTATATACACATATAGTGAATATATTCCTGTAGCCAAAAATATGAAAGCCAAAACAAATAATACTAAACTGCATTTTTGAGATTTAATATTTTTTTTGCGCAACAAATTAAATAAGCTACCACAAACAAAACCCATAATGAATTTTAATACAAATGTACGTATTATAGTTGAAGGTGTATCTAAATAAAAATGTAAATCATTTAGTCCCATACCAATAGATCCAACTAGTCCACCTGGCACCCCTCCTAAAATTAATGATGCCAAGATACAAACTAAATTTCCCAAATGAATTTTACCACCTGTAGGTAATGGTATCATTACGAAAGTGGCTACGTAACACAAGGCCGTTAATGCCGAAAATAGCGTAATTGAAAATATTTTGTTTTTATTATAAAGCATATTATTATTTCCCTCCTAATACCTGTTAAAAGACCTTCCAAATGGAAGGTCAATTTAATTATTTATTAGTATTGTCTTCACCAAGACTATCTTTTGGTAAATCTTCTACTGCATCATCATCAGAGGCTAGATTAGTTTCCTCTTTACTAGGTAAATCCGTTTCATCAAAGGATTCACTATCAAGATGATTATTTTCTTTATCAACGTCATTGTTATCCGTTGTTTCTTCTTCAGCAGTTACAGAAGTTACTTCATCATTAGTATTTGGTTCTTCTTTTTCTTCAGTAGGAAGAGAAGTTGGCAAAATAGCAGTATCTACGCTACTAGTTTCAGTTGGTGTTACTGGTTTATCATCAGGTGTAACCTCTTTAACTTGGGCCTTGATTGAATTAGCACTAACCATTTGTTTTTGATATCTATCACGTAAGTAGGGCTTTGGCATTTTACTTTTATTTCGTAATACAAAAATGCCTAGAACAATACATACCGCTAAATAAATAACCATAACCACAACTGTTTTAATAATAGCACTATTACCTATTAAATCATTATATGAGGAAATACTTGTACCGAAATTTCCGCTAGCGTTATACCGATCTAACCAGCCCTCACCACTTTCTGGATTCATAAACTCATTATATTTAGTAGCATCTAAATCTTCTAAGAAAGCATCCCAGTGTTCAACTAATTCATTAGCTAAAGTAAAGAATTGTGACTCAGTTGTAAGAGGAGTATCTGAAAAGTCTAATGATAAAGCTGGAGTTGCATCAGAACCTGGTACAGCTTGACCACCATATAATTCAAGTTTAGTAATTTGCCCTGCTAATTCGTCATTAATAGTTGTAAGTGGTAAATCTATCTCTACAAAATTAAGTTCTTCTGCATAACCAGTATAAAAACGATTAGTTCCTTCAGCATTTTCTGAAGTAGCCGTGATTGGATCATTAAAATAGTAATCATAACTCAAATCACCATTGTAGAAAACAACTCTCGTATAATTAGAAATCTTGCCATCAGTTTCTACGCCTGAAAAGAAAGCTTCTAGATCACCTAAATTGTTAAAATTTTGTAAATAAAAAGTATATCCAGGTACGTACTTAATCGTACCTTCTTGTTCACCATTAACTTCAATAGTTATAGAAGAAGCTGAAATAGCTTGTAAAGATGTAACTTTAACTTCTTTTTCCCCACTATTATATTGCTTTATACTATCAATATTAAAATAAGGTAAGAAACATCTCGACAAACTCTCATAATCATTATTACTTATATATTCTGTAACTTTAGCTTGAACATCAGACATTTGAAAGCCTGAATAGCACATAACTAAAATCATAAAGCCTAAAATTATAGCTATACCAAAAAATAATATTTTTTTAACCACAATAAAACCTCACATTTAAAACTACCTTTAATTTTACCTTATTTTTTAAAAAAATCAATCACTATTTAAGTTTTACATAATATCACATATTTACTTTTTCATCTTAATGTTCGATATTTACTTTTTGAAAACTTAATTTTTTTAAAAAAACCTCTTGCAAATCCCAAAAAAATATGTATAATTATCTTTGCTTATGAAATGGCGTATATGGTGAAATGGTTAACACTCTAGATTGTGGCTCTAGCACGTGCAGGTTCGATTCCTGTTATACGCCCCAATTTTATAAACACTAGGACCGTAAGGTCCTATTTTTTTTATATATTTAAATTAAAAAGGACGCCCTTTACTTAGCAATAAAATAGACCCTATAAAGTAGACACATATAAAAAAACATGTGATTCTATTTTATAGGGCCTTTTTGTCGTTGTAT
>CALUXJ010000043.1 GCA_944324725.1 uncultured Acholeplasmatales bacterium | reverse complement strand
CTTCATTACTATTATACTATAATATTTGAAATAAAAAAACTAAGAAATAACTCTCAGTTTTAGTATACGAAAAAAGAGGAATTGTGTGGCTAATTCCTCTAATCTAATTGAATTTTTTCCTTTTGGTAAGGTAATAAATCTTTTTTTCTTTTACGCATTAAAATGCAAATAATTCCACTTAAAATACCCGTTAAAATAGATAAGAACATAATAATTGGTAAATAGTAAATAATGCCATAAGTTGAAGTATATAGGTAGGCAATTAGTATTTGCCCACAAACATGGGCAGCACTACCTAAAACAGACACTGTGACACTAGATAAAAAGCGCAAACGCGAACCAATAAACATAATAATATAGGCAGCAATTCCTCCTCCTAAGGACATAAAGAAGGTAATGTTTAAGAAGGTTCCTCTAATAAAGGCGACTATTAAAATTCTAGCTATAAGTAAGAAAAGGGCATTATACCATTTTTCTTCATATAGCAAAAATAAGGTAATGACATTAGCTAGACCTAATTTAACACCTGGAATAGGAATAGGAATAAAGGTTTCTACATAAGAAACAACTATTGAAATAGCTAAATAAAAGGCTAGCGTAATTGTTTGTCTAATCTTAATTCTATTCATAAACAATCCTTATACTTACTTCATTAGGCATACAGATAATCGGTAAATCACCACTATCTATTATCTTGCCTGTATCAATACACACATGATCAGGACACCCGGAACTAATTACCCAACAGCCATCCTTATCTGCCCCAATTACCATTTTAGTTTCTTCTCCCTCAATTGTGATTCTTACCTCATCAACTACTATCGCTAAATCAAGACGATAAATTTCTACATTAGCTCTTTCTATAACCATAAATTTACGTTCACCCCTACTTGGGTTAGCATAAATAAAGTAAGCTAAAATGCCAGTTAAAGCCAATACTGCTAAAATGATTACGGCATCATACCATCTAAATTTCACGCCTCAAGACCTGCCGTTTCCTTTACTACTTGACCATTTTTAGTTAAAATTACCTTTAAATCTTGTTCATCTATATAGGCATCTCTAACATCTTCTGGCATAACAAATAAAGCTGTTGATAAAGCATCTAAATAGCCTGAATCAGTACCTAAAACGGTGACACTATCAACATTATTAACTGGTAGACCTGTAAACGGAGAAACTAGGTGATGATAATAAGTACCATTAACCTCTAGATGTTGTTCAGCCGGGCTTGAAGTAACAACGGCTTCATTTTTAGTACTAAAATTAACAATGCCTAAATTAAGCTTATTACGCCACTTACCATTTTCTTTAATGTAGACAGCTGTAACACTATCATTAAAAAGAAAATATAAATCACCGTCTTTACCACTTTTACTATCAGGGGTTGTTGAACCATAACTAGAACTTGCCCCTGCACTAGCTACAATGTCTAGATTACGTCCATCTATATACCAATAACCATCCTTTATTTCAATAGTTGGCTCACTATTTGGGTAGCCATAGACATAAGCTAAAGCTATTTCATACAGACTAGCATCTGGTTTTTCGCCCATTAGTAAGTTGGAACTGCCAGCATTTAATAAATAATACTTAACATTATTAGCCTTAAAGTATTCGTAGGCTAAATTAGTTACATAACCTTTAGCAACTCCACCTAAATCAATTAAAGCACTATTTTCAGTTACATCATTTTTAATAGTTACTAAGTTGGTTTCATCATTAAAATCTAAATACGTGTTACGTGCAATTGTGGTGTAGAAGTTTCTTTCTACTTCACTTGGCATAGAACCAACCATATTAATATAATCCTTCCATTCATGGTTTAATTCACCCATAAAAGGATTAAAATAGCCATCCGTTTCATCCTGCATATAAACGGCAAATTTTAATAAATTATAAAGTTCATCTGAAACTATCATACTCCGATCTCGGTTTAGTTTGGCTAGTTCACTATCATAAGACTGACCAAAAAAGGAATCATAACCATCATCTGAGATAGCATCATATTTATCATAAATAGCTTTAACGCCATTATAAATATTGTTAGCTTCTGTTTGACTTTGACTATAAACTGATAAACTAATTACAGTCCCCATACTAGAAAAGTAACCACTATAGGGCTTATAATCACCCGAATTATCATTACCATTAGTATTGGAATTACCGCCATTTATATCATACATACAACTGGCTAAGGCAAAGCTTAATAATAAAGTTAAACAAAGATATAGAATCTTTTTTATAATAGACACCACCTTTATATCAATAACGTGCACCATTATATCATTAAAAGTAAAAGCCGTGCAAGTCTTAGCACGGCCTTATTTTTAATATTTTTTGTTATTATCTGCTGGATGTTCAGCTAAATATGCTTTTAATTTAGCAGGAACTCCGGCTTTAGCACCTGGCTTACATAAATCTAAGCTTGGAGCTTGGCCTTTAACGATAGCATTAGCATAACCATTACAACCAGGATAACCACATGCACCACAGTTGGCATTAGGTAGAATAGCTGTAATATCTGTTACTCTTGTATCTTCTTTAACATATAAGAACTTAGCAGCAACAGCTAATCCAAAACCAAAGATAGCCCCTAAACCAGCAAGTAAGATAACAGCCCATAAAATTTCCATATTATTTACCTTCCTTTTTTACTTCTTCATGAATTTTGTTTAAGGCACAACTAACCTCTGTACAACTTTCACATTTAACACTATCAGCAATAGTTTGACATTCTGGTGGTACAGGTGTTTTCTTATTAGCTACAAAAGTCACAAAGAATAAGACAATTAATAAAACTATAACTATTATGCCTATAATTAGAGGAACCATCTTATTGAATCATTCCTTTAATGCCCATGAAGGCCAAAGCCATAATGAAAGCTGTAATTAAGGCAATAGGAATACCCTTAAATGCTTTAGGAGTATTTGAAGAATCAATTCTAATTCTAATTGTAGAGAATAAGAAAATTACTAAAGCAAAACCGATTGAAGTACCAAGAGCATTACCCATAGAAGTTAAGAAATCGTAGCCACTATTACTATTTTCTTGAGCAACACCAAGTACAGCACAGTTAGTAGTGATTAAAGGTAAGTAAACACCTAAAGCACTATATAAGCTTGGACTGAACTTTTTAATTACCATTTCAACTAATTGAACTAGTGAAGCAATAACTAAAATGTAAACTAATGTATCCATGAATGGAATATTAGCAGGAACTAAAATGTAGTTGTAAATTGGCCAACATACAGCTGCCGCAATAACAATAACGAAGATTACGGCTGCGCCCATACCAATTGCTGAAGAAGGCTTTTTAGATACGCCTAAGAAAGGGCAAATACCATAGAATCTAGATAAGGTAACGTTATTAATTAACATCGCATTAACGATACCTAAGATAAATGCTAAAAACATACTAGATAGCCTCCTTTACTTGTGCTTGTTTTGCAGCTTGTTCAGCTTGCATCTTAGCTAATTTAGCTTTCTTTAATTCTTCAATTCTAGCTTTTTCTTTTCTTACTAGAGTTTCTGCTTTGTGATTCTTAATATATTGAATAACAGCAAGAATACAACCTAAAGTTAAGAAACCACCAGGTGATTGAACAAACATATCAATCTTATAATCAGCAAGTGGAGTCCAAGATACAGCTGGAATGAAAGTAAAGATCTTACCAAAGCTGAAACCACCAGTACCTAAGAACTCTCTTATAATTGACATAATTAATAATGCCATAGCAAAACCGATTGACATACCAACTGCATCAATTAAGCTAGATAAAGGACCATTTTTACTTGCGAAAGCTTCAGCACGACCAAGAATAATACAGTTAACAACGATTAGGGAAATAAATACACCTAGTGTTGTATAAAGTTCTGGTAAGAAAGCTTCACAAAGCATTTTTACAATCGTAACGAAAGTTGCGATGATAACGATATATGCAGGAATTTTTACTTCTGCAGGAATTACTTTTCTAAGTAATGAAATTAAGACGTTAGAACCAATTAAAACAATTAAGAATAATAATGCCATACCAATTGCTGATTCAATGGAGGTTGTTGTCGCTAAAGTAGGACAACAACCAAGTAAACCAACAAGAACTGGGTTTTCAACAATTATACCCTTAACAAAGTTCTTCTTTTGACTCATTTTACCTTCCATTAGTTACTACCTCCTTCGGTAGAAGTTAGACTTGTATATGCAGCAAAGGCATTTGCAAGGATTTCTTTAACCACATTAGAACCTAATGTAGCATCAGCTACTGTACCAATAGCAGCTACTTCATCTGCTGTCATACCTGCTGTAAATTGTGCTAAGTAGTCTTTAATCTTTTGAGCACGACCACCTGTTTGATTAATTTCAATAGCTGCAATACCAGCTAATTTACCAGTTGTATCGATACCAACACCTAAAGTGATAGTACCATATTTATTTGAATCACTGATTACAAAGAAATAACCTAAGTCTTTACCAGATTGGAAGTTTGCAACACCAACTACTTTATAACCAAAAATGACATTTTCAGGTAAATTAGTTAATTTTTCTGATCTACGAAGTACCATATAACTAAATACTTGTTTAGCATACATTTCATAAGCTATTTCATTATTAACGGTTTCGGCTACTTCATTCATTGCAATCTTAATACCTAAAGTCGCAATTTCAGATGTGAAGGAAGCACCAATTGTAATAGCATCATCAGAATTACCTTGAGCTATAATTTGTTCCATTGTACTACCTTCTTCAAATACACCAGCAATTTCAGTTAAATCAGCATGGTTATTATCAACATCAACTAAAGCTTTGAATGTACCATCTGTATTTAAACCAACAGCCATTACATTATAGCCATAAGCATTCTCTAATCTGATGATATATACATAACCTAATGCAACACCATCGGTATAGCCTGATGTACCAACTACTTGATAACCATATAACACATTAGAATTCTTAAATTCGGTTAAAACTGTTGATCTGCCAGCAACCATTCCTGGGAAAATCTTTTTAGCAGCAGCTTCATAAGCACTAGTATTACCATCAACTGCTACTTCATTCATAGCTATTTCAATAGCTAGTTTAATTGTTTCACTGGTGAAAGATGAATCAGAAACTGTATCATATTTAATATTAGCAATTTGTTCAGCAGTCATACCACTAACAAAGATATCTTTATTTTCGTTTTGCCAACTATCAATATTGGAATGTGTATTAGCAATATCTAAAGCTTTGTTGAATGTACCATCAACATTTAAAGCAATTAACATTGTATTAGTTCCATACGCATTAGCTAAATAAATACCAAAGGCATAACCTAAAAGGCCACCATTAACATCCTTAACATTTACAGCTGCTAAGATTTCTTTCTTATTTTTTACATTATCTGTTGTTAACTCTGAACTTGCAGCAGCATAGTCAGGGAAAACCTCTAAAATATAACTATCATAAGCTGTTAGATTTGTATATCGTCTAGCCTCATCTAGAACGGCTAAAACATTAGCTTTAGCACTTTCATCACCAGTTAAAGCATTTACTTGAGCGTAAGTCATGCCACTAGTTAGACTAGCATAGAATGACTTAGCAGCCTCAGTTGCATCACCAAATACATAATAACCAGTATAAGCTCCTAAAGTGTTAACACCAATCATAACTCCATCAATAGCAAAGGCATAACCTAATGTTTGATCATTTGTATAACCAATTACTCCGACAGCTTTAATACCATATGCAATATCTTGGTTAGTTGGAGTCACAACTTCACTTCTACCCATAACCATTAATGGGAAGATTTCTTTAGCAGCATTTTCATAAACGACTTCGTTATTTTCGCTATTCATTGCTTGAGTCATAGCCATCTTAACTGCTAACTTAGTCATTTCTATAGTAAATGAAGCATCAGCTTGTGTATTGTATTTAATTTCTTCAACTTGTTCAAGTGCCATACCACTTGTAAATAGTGAAGATACACTGCTAATTGCACCATGGTTATTTTCAACATCGTATAAGCTAATTAATTTATTAGAACTATCTAAGTAAACTAAGATATAGTTATGAGAGTAACCATTAATAATATCAACGATATAAGCTTGACTACCATCAGCTAATCTAATACCTGAAATAATATTTGGATATAAGAATGAATCAATTCTTGTTGTAGATAATAAATCTAAGCCATCAATAGCATTTAAATAAATTTGACTATCGCTATATAAATTAGGTCTAGCCATAGCTACATTATTACTTTCTGCAATACATAATCTTAAAGCATATTTTACAAGTTGAGAAGCATAACTTGCAGTTTCGTAGTAAGGAGCATTCTTAATCTCAGAATCTGACATACCTACTAATTCTGCTAAATAGCTTGTGACCTTACCTTGTAATGTATCACTAAATGAGTTACCAACTCCATGAGAAACCTTAGTTTCGTATTTAGTAATTATTGAACCAACATAATTGTGGTTAGTATCAACACCAACTACTAAACTCATTAAGATATCTTCATTTTCAACTGTAATAAAGTATACATAACCTAAAGTTTGACCAGGTGTTTTATTGGAAACACCAACAACCTTATAAGCTTTTGTAATAGGACTATTAGTAATAGTTTCTAATTCTTCACATCTTCTCATTACTGCATAGCTGAACAATGTCTTAATGTAGATTTCATCAGAAACACTTTCAGTTAAATTACCACTGCAAGCATCCATGGCAATCTTAATACCTAAAGTTGCAATTTCTGATGTATAAGAAGCACCAATTTCAATAGCTTTATCAGAGTTACCTTGAGCTATGATTTGTTCCATGTTACTACCATCTTCAAAGACTGTAGCAATATCAGTTAAGTTAGCATGGTTGTTTTCAACATCAACTAACTTCTTAAATGTACCATTAGCATTTAAAGCAACACACATTACATTATAGCCATATGGATTTTCTAAACGAATAATATAAGCATAACCTAAAATTGTTTCATCTTTAGTTACTTTTACACCTTGAATAATCTCTTCTCTATTTAAAGAACTGATTTCTTCAAATGTTACATCCTCACCAAAGATATCTTCATAATAACCATCATAAGTTTCAACTTCAGCCATAGCTGTTGTAACTAATGTTTTATATTGATTTGAACCAATTGTTGCACCTGAAACACTAGAAACATTATTAACATCTGCACTAGACATACCAGCTGTAAAGTTAGTGTAGTAATCATCTAATAATCCAGTTGCTGTACCAGTTTGAGCATTATTAATATCTTGAACACCTTGTAATTTACCACTAGGTTGAACAGCTACCATTAAAGTTAGTTCGCCATCCATTTCATTAGTACTACTAATTACATAAGCATAACCTAAGATATTACCACTAGCATCACATAATACTTTACCTTCAGAGATATTTTCACTCTTGAATTCAGTAATATCTGTACTCTTAGATAAATCAACACCTTCAAAGGCTGCTTCATAATAGCTATCATAACCTAATGATGGTCTTTCACCTGTTACTTGTTCAAAGGCTGTAGCAATTAAATCTTTAGTTGTTGTTGAAGCAAATGAAGCACCAGAGTAATTTGGAACACTAATTGCTTCCATACCAGTCATACCAGATGTAAATTCAGGTAAATAGTTAGTTAAGCTATCAGCACGACCTGCTGTTTGCGTATTTTCTAGAATGAAAATACCAGCTAAAGCATTTGAACTATTAATACCAATATATAACTTAATGTTACCATATGTGTTAGTACCATTAACGACAACCGCTTTACCTAAAGATGTGCCATCTTCTTTTGTAACATCTTGATATTTATCAACTGTATCTAGCTTACCATCAGTAACTTCTGTTACATTAGCATAGTTATAGAACATAATTCTTAAAGCTAAGTTTTCATCAAATGTATTTTGAGCTTCTTTAATAGCTACTAAAACTGCAGCTTTAGCACTAGTCGTTGAAACAGTTGCTTTAGAAACTGTAGCAAGACCATTGACATCATCATAGCTTGAACCTGCTTGAATACCTGAAATAAAGTCTTTAGCAATTTGCGTTGTATCATTTGAGCCATAAGGTTCTTGGGTTACATTAATCTGATCAATTTGTTTTACTGTAAAGTCAGGATTTAGTGATACAGCCACATTAATATTACCAAATCTATTACTCATATTAACTACGTAGTAATAACCTAAAACTGTACCAGCAGCATCCTTAACTGTATAACCTGTTTCAACTTGTTGAGCATAAATCAAGCTTGTCTTTTCAACAGTTTGACCCATATCAACATTATCACCAAAGATACCAACTAAAGTCTTCTGGATTTCTGTCATAATACCTGCTTCAGAGAAAGCAGCAACAATTAAATTCTTAAACAAATTAGAACCATAAGTAGCACCTGTACAAACAGCAACATTTTGAACATCAGTTACTGTCATACCAGCTGTAAACTTTTCATCATAGCCTTCCATCTTTGTGGCATAGCTTTCTGTATTAGATGTACAAGTTACACCAATTAATTGACCAGCTGGGTTAAGAGCTACAACAAGGGTAATAGAACCAAATTGGTTAGATCCTGTTACTTGGAAACCATAACCTAAAGTCTCACCACTAGCATTTTTAGCTTCTACTTTATCCTTTACATAGCTAGACTTAAAGCCATCTTCTGTAAAGATAGAGGTATTAGCATCCATATCTGTGAATAAGCCTTGATAAGCTTCCATTTTTAATTGATTTTGATACTCTTCAATTTTTGGAGCTGTAAAAGTATTAACTCCAGCAACAGCAAGAGCACAAACCAAACAAATACTAAATAGAACAATTGTAATCTTTAAATATTTTTTCATCTTAAGAAGCCTCCTAAGATTGTTGCTACTTCAGGAGCAGGAGTTCTACCAGCAACTGTGTAGCAAATAATTAAACTTACTAATACAATTACTACAAAAGTAACAGTTAATTGAATCCAAGAGTAAGTGTTCTTCTTACCTTGCATAAAGTAATCAAGAGCTGAAGCAATAATGTTAGCAAATAAAATAGCAAAGGCTGTACCTTCTGGGTAAGCACCAATAAATCTAATTAAACCAACCATTATACCAGCAAAAACGCCGAAGAATAGACGACCAAATTTAGTAACTGGACTAGTTACAGGATCTGTAATCATAAATACAGCACCAAACAAGAAACCACCAGCTAATAATTGATATAATAAGAATTCACCAACATTAGTACCATTAATGCAATATAAAGTAATACCAACAGCTAAAGCAACTAAACCAAAGCCAAGAACCATACCTAGAGTAGCTCTAACATCAATAGCTCTTCTAATAGCTAAATAGATGAAAGCTACAATTATAAGTAAAGAACAAGCTTCACCCATTGCTCCTGGAACATTACCAAGGAATAAATCCAATAATGAATATTTTTGAATAGCTTCACCAAAATTGCCTAAATTACCAGCAATTTGCGTTAAAGGTGTACCACCAGCAATAACGCCGTTTTCAATTACATCTGGTCTTACAACTGAAGCAGCTACATTACGAGCAGCATCAAGTTGAGAGCTAAAGCAAAGTAATACGAAAACAAAACCTACGGCAGCTGGGTTAAAGATATTGCTACCATAAACACCATAAACAAGCTTACCAAAAATGATACCTACTAAAGAACCAACAATTACAACATAAACTGGTGTAGCAGCTGGTAATAAAAGAGAGAAAATAAGTGCTGAAATTAATGGACAATAAATATTGTTAATATTAAATTGTGCCACAATCTTCTTAAAACCCTCTTTAGTAAATAAATCTTTTCTTGGCATACCATCTGGCCATTTGATTAAAGCTACGGCCACAAATTCTGCTAAAAGCATGGTAATTATAGCAGTAATAATAACGTAAACACCATTCCAACCATTTTGAATCATAGCAAAAAGGGTAACTGGTACTAAAGCTATAATAACATCTAGCATCATTCTTTTAACAGAAACGTTCTTTCTTATAAAAGGACTAGTTTCTCTTTTGAATATCATACAATTTCCACCCTACTTTATAAGTTTCTTTGCTTGACGCATATAATCCGTCAAGTTAATCTTTGAAGTACATGTATAGCCACACATACCACATTCAATACATTCATTAGCTCTTAATTTCTTAAGGGCATCAACATCTTTAACCTTAACAGCTTTCATAATTAAAACTGGTTGAAGACCACATGGACAAGAATAAACACAAGATGCGCATCTAATACATGGTTCTTCTTTATAGTTTTTAGGTTGTAAAACAATGGCAGATGTACATGAAGCGCTACATACGGCATCATCCTTCAATAAGCAGGCACCCATCATAGGACCACCCATAATAAGTATTTTATCATTATCATCCACATAGCCACCACAGATTTCAAGTAAATCCTTAAGAGGAGTACCAATTCTCATTCTGATGTTAGATGGATATTTTACACCATCACCAGTTAGAGTAAAGTTACGTTCGATAACTGGCATATTAAGTCTTACCGCTCTATAGATACCTAGAGCTGTTGAAGCATTGAAGACAATAACACCATGATTAGATGGTAATTCACCATGAGGAATAGTTTTACCAGTTACTGTCTTAATCAAAGCTACTTCCCAACCTTGTGGATAGAAGTTTTCAACACGTTTGATTTCAAGTGGTAAATCCATATGTCTTTTTTTAACTTCTGTTAAAACTTGATAAAGATCATCATATTTCTTTTTAAAGCATAGATATGCCTTCTTGGCACCAGTTGCCTTTAATAAGTATTTAATACCTTCCATTACCTTATTAGGATACTCAAGTAAAATACGATGATCAGTTGTTAAATAAGGTTCACATTCAACACCATTAATAATTAATGTGTCAATATTATGACAAGCCTCAAGCTTAACATAGCTTGGGAAAGTTGAACCACCTAAACCGATAACGGCATTTTCCTTAACTCGTGATATGATATCCTCACGCGTATAGTTGGCAACTTCTTCTTCTGGTCTTTCGTAAATAGTTGGCTCATATTCATCCTTGAAATCATTTTCAATCTCAATGAATTCAAGCATTTTACCAGTACGGTGCCATTTTTTAACAGTACCTAAAACTGTACCACTAACAGTTGAATGCATATTTTGTTCGAAAAATCCACCATTTCTCTTACCGATAATTGTGCCAATTTTTACCTTATCTCCTGGTTTTACATAAACCTCAGCCGAACTACATCTCGCATTGGTAATAGAGACATAAATTCTTTTAGGATTAGTAAAATGGATTGTAGGCAATGATGTAGTCATATTTAGCACATCATTAATTGCCCTTGTTTTAGCAATCATAAAATCAGTCCTCCTATTATTAACTTGGCTAATTCGCTTTTTTTAATTCTTCTTTGCATTGCTAAATTTATAATATGTTTATAAGCTTCATTTTCTGTCATTTTCTTGTCTTTCATAAGTTTTAATTTAGCTTCCCGGACTAAATCATTCGTTTTAATATCATCCTCAAGGCGATTAATTTTTTTCTTTAACGCTAATAACTGGTGATAATTTTTAATAGCAAACCTAACCAAATCAGGTAGTGCCAAAATATTATCTTCATTAACCAAAACAAAATTAGGTTCTTCCATTATGTTGTATAATTGACCAAATTCCAAGGTTTTGGAAATATAAACTACTAGCATCTCACTTTGTAATACCAGTTGTGCCAATAAATTGAAAGAACTACCTAAATAGTCCCTATTTAGTATCAAGATATCTGTTCTTAATTTCCTAAAGCCTGTCTTTAGTTCATTAGGGTTAATATCTAGATACTCGACTTGATAATCCTTTAAATTACTAGCCTGCTTGTATTTAAAATCACTTTTATTATTGACAAGAACAATAACCTTTTGCAATTTCACACCTCTAAAGCTCATAGTCTCTAATATTATAGCATTTTTTTTGGAAAACTTAAGTATTTATTTACAAAAATAGCTAAGAAAAACCGCTATTTTATTCCTAAAAACAGCGCAAAACGCTTCCAAAATTCCAATATCTTATTTCATAACAAACGGATGTCAAATGGCATCCTCCATCCATTTACAAGCAATACTTAACAATTCCTTAACTAAATAATCAATTGTAGCAAGCTTTATTTGACCATTCTTATAAGCCTTATAAAGTTCCTTTCTAATTTTTGGTAACCCTGGCATAATTAAATTAGTCCCTGCCTTGATGGCCTCCTCGTGCGTTGAGTCATCATGCCCAGTTGCAAACCAATCAGTCATAACTATACCTTTAAAGCCCCATTCTTCTCTTAAGATGGTTGTCAAAAGCGTATAGCTATTAGCCGTATGAAGTCCATTTATTTTATTATAGCTAGACATAACTCCGCCAACTGGCGTTTTAGTAATAGCTAATTCAAATGGTTTTAGATAAATTTCCCTCAGTGTTTTTTCATCTACATTACTAGAAATATGTACTCTTTCGTTTTCCCTATTATTACAAGCAAAATGTTTAAGCGTAATATGAGTTATTTTAGATTCTACCCCTTTAGCTAAGCTTGTTGCCAACATTCCACTTAAATACGGGTCTTCACTATAATATTCATAATTTCTCCCACCTAATGGATCACGAACAATATTAACACCTGGAGCTAACAAAAAATTAACATTATATTCTTTCATCTCAGCCTGAATTGCTTTTCCTTCCGCTTCAACTAAAGCTAAATTAAAGGTTTGAGCAATGACACTGGCGCTAGGAAAATTAGTGGTAAACTGATAATAAATAGCTTGATTAGAGTCTTTTTTGATTTTTCTTAGCTTTAATAATTTACCAATATTGGTTAAGTATAATGCCTCAGGTAAAACAGGGAAATTGAGACTCTTAAAAATTGGTTTTAGAGATTCCTTTTGTAAATTTAGTCCTTGAGGGCCATCAGCTAAAACTAAATTGTATAAGCCTAGCTTACTAAACTTAGCTGATGAGTTACCAGCCGCCCCAAAGGTTTTGTAATAGGGTTTACCTAGATAGCTTGAGCCAACTAATAGATGAATTTTATCTTTAATGCTTAACTTGGTAAAAACATCTTCGGCTTTAGGTGTTAAAACAATTGGGGATAATTGATAATTAATTGGCTTAGGTTCTATAGTTGTTGTTAAAGTATAGCTTGGTAAATCATAGTTTGATAGGTTATTATTGGCCTTTAGAGTCTTAATAATAGGTGTATTTAAAGCTTTAACCTTAGTAACAAGAACATCATCTTCTAATGCGAGATAGCATAATGGTTTTACCTCTTTTACATTTAATCCTAAGCTTAATAAGTATGCTCCCTTAGCCAGCATCATTTTCCCGTCTTGATATGATGCAAAGTCACGCAAGGAAAAATTAATACTTATTTTAGCTTTTTCGTTAGGAGCCAGTTCATCAGTTTTAACAAAGCCCACTAGCTGATATTTCTCTTTATCGACATCGGGAGTAGTTAAATAGACACCAACTACTTCTTTACCACTATATAGTCCTTTATTCTCTACCAAAAA
>CALUXJ010000042.1 GCA_944324725.1 uncultured Acholeplasmatales bacterium | reverse complement strand
CTTGATATATAGCTATTTTAACTATGACAAAATGGTAAAAGTTGCTAAATTAACAGCCGATACTATCCTAAACCATGAGGTTTTTATCAATCCAGAGGCGTATTATTTTGTCTGGATGCTATTATTGGCAATCATATGCTTTATTGCTTTAATATTGGCTAGTATAGCCCTTAAGGTACTAAAGAGCAGTCATCTAAAATTAATTTACCGAACTTATAAGATATATGATTTAATTGTTTTTATTGCATCAATTTGTGTGATTATTAATTTTATTATTATGTTTGTTATTACACCTGTTACGATTGATGGTAGGTCTATGGAAGCTAGCTTTTCTAATGAAGATAAAGTGCTTCTATGGCACTTTGGCTATGAACCACAACGGGATGATGTTATTGTATTGGATGCAAGTAATTATAATGATCCAGGTCGTTTCTATATTAAAAGAATAGTAGCCCAACCAAATGATAATTTAGTTTACGTTGGTACTTATTTGTATGTAAATGGTGAAGTGGTTGAAACAAAATTACAAACTAATGAATGGATTACCATCTTGATTAGTTTAGGCTGGGATGATTTAACAGCTGATGCATTAGTAATGCCTAATGAACGTTATATAGTTTTAGGTGATAATAGGCGTAATAGCACGGATTCTAGATATTTTGGAGCGATACGCGAAAGTGATATTATTGGTCGGGTAATTCTTCGTTATTATCCATTTAATAAGTTTGGTATACCAGCAAAACAAATTTTATCCTAAGGAGGAATAATTATGGCCGAAAATTTAGAAAAAGTAATAATTAACTGGTTTCCTGGTCATATGGCTAAGGCTAGACGAGAATTAGAAAATAAAATTAAATTAGTTGATTTAATTATTGAATTGCGGGATGCTAGAATTCCTTTTTCTTCCGCTAATCCTCTCTTTTCTGATTTGATTAAAAACAAGCCTCGTTTAATCATCTTGGTTAAATCATTGATGGCTGATCCGAAAATTACTAAAGCCTTTATCAATCATTTTAACAACGAGGGTATTTTAGCACTTGATTGTGATATGGTTAATAATAAGAATGTCAGCCTAATAAAAAATTATATTGCTTTAGCAAGCAAGAAGGTTTTAGAAAAACGCAATAAAGCAGGTATAATTAATAAAGAGATTAAGATAGTTGTTATTGGTGTGCCCAATGTAGGTAAATCAACTTTTATTAATCGTTTGGCTGGTAAAAGTAGTTTAAATGTCGGTAATAGACCTGGCATTACTAAAAATACCAACACCTGGTTAAGAGTGGGAAAAGATTATTTAATTTTAGATACTCCAGGTATTTTATATCCAAAACTAAAGGATAACCAAACAGCTTTTAATATTGCCCTTTGTGGAATGATTAGAGATGAAGTTTTACCAGAAGCGGAATTAACCTACTACGCAATTGATTATCTAAAGACTAACTATCCAACCTTGCTACAAGCAAGATATGGCATAGAAGAACTTGGTGAAACTAAGGACATTATTGCAAACATTGCCCATAAACGCGGTTGTTTAAAAAAGGGTGGCGAGGTTGATTTGACTAAGACCTATAAACTCATTTTACAGGATGTTAAAAATGCAAGAATAGGAGCGATTAGTTATGAACGACCAAACGATTAATATTTACGAAAAAGAAGAAAGCCTTTATGATGAAGGCTATAAATTGGTATGTGGAGTTGATGAGGTAGGTAGAGGACCTTTAGCTGGACCTTTAGTAGTTTGTGCCGTTATTCTCCCACCATTAGAGCATATTCCGGGAATAAATGACTCTAAGAAATTATCAGCCAAAAAGCGGGAGGAATTGGCTAAAATAATAAGAAAAAAAGCCTTAGCTATTAGTACTGTTTTCATTAATGAAGCAGAAATTGATGACATAAATATCTATCAAGCAACTAAAAAGGGTATGCTAGAGGCAATCTCTAAGTTAAAGATTGCTCCAGAGTTTGCTTTAATTGATGCAATGCCACTTAATGAGTTAGATTTACCACATGAATCTATTATTCATGGAGATGCTCTTTCAGCCAGTATAGGAGCTGCTAGTATTATAGCTAAAGTTACAAGAGATGATTATATGGCGAAGATGGATGTTAAATATCCAAATTATGGTTTTAAACAACATAAAGGCTATTGCACGAAAAAGCATGTGGAAGCTTTAGAAAAATACGGACCATGTCCAATTCATCGAAAAACCTATTATCCAGTTAGTAAATATTATTCTAAACTTGTCCAATTATCATTGGGCTTTGAAAATAAAGATTAGTGATATTTTCATTATGTAGAAGTGAAAATATCACTTTTATTTTACATAATGCAAAAAATAATATATATTATATATTAGGATAGAAGTAAAAAAAATTTACTTGACAAAGTTAAATTGTTTTGTATACTAATTAAAGGAAAAGAGTTGAGATTATTTGAAAAATGTTATTATTGTTGAATCACCAACCAAATCAAAAACAATAGAAAACTATATGGGTGATGACTTTTTAGTATTATCTTCTAAAGGCCATATTACAGATTTAGCAACTAGTGGAAAAGATGGTCTAGGGGTTGATGTTGCTAATAATTTCAAGCCTACCTATATTATTGATCCAGAGAAGAAAAAATTAGTGGAAGACTTAAAAAAACAGTGTGCTAATAAAAATGTCTTTTTAGCTACCGACCCAGATCGGGAGGGGGAAGCAATTAGTTATCATTTAGCAACTGTTTTAGGATTAGATTTAACTGCTCTAAATAGAATTGAATTTCATGAAATAACTAAACCAGCAGTACTTGAAGCTTTTAAACATCCGCGCCAAATTGATTTAAATTTAGTATCAAGTCAAGAAACACGTCGCATTTTAGATCGAATTATCGGCTTTAAAGTTTCAAAATTACTACAATCACGAATTAAATCTAAATCAGCTGGTCGTGTTCAATCAGTAGCTTTAAAATTAGTGTGTGATTTAGAAAAAGAGATTCAAGCCTTTGTTCCAACTGCTTATTATGAGGCAGAAGCATTATTTGATAATTTTAAACTAAGTTTGGTTGAATTAAATGGTAGTAAAGAACGAATATTAGATCGTAAAAAATTAGAAGATTTATTGCCGACACTTAAAGACTTTTATCTTGCTTCAAGTGAGGAGAAAGAATCTAAGAGGGAATCAAGACCACCATATACTACATCTACGTTACAACAGGATGCGGCTAATAAATTAGGCTTTAGTTCTACCAAGACAATGATGATTGCTCAAAGACTATATGAAGGTATTAATATCAATGGTCAGTTAGTAGGTTTAATAACCTATATGCGTACAGATTCTACGCATTTGTCAGATTTATTCGTCACGGCATGTAAAAAATATATTGCTTCAAGCTTTGGGGAAAACTATTTAGGTCATGTTAAAGAAAGAAAGCAAAAGCTAGCCCAAAACGCTCATGAAGCTATTAGACCTACTTATATTAATTACATTCCAGATGAAATCAAAAACGATTTAAGTTTAGATGAATATCGCCTCTATAAGCTTATCTACAACCGAGCTGTCTCATCTTTAATGGCTCCAGCTCTATTTATGAATCTTAAGGCAACCTTTAGTAATACTAATTCTTTGTGGCAGACAACTGGTCAAAGACTGGTATTTGATGGCTATTTAGCACTAAGTGGCAAAGGCGATGATGATTTAAATAAATTATTGCCAAGCTTTATTCCTGATAAAGGCTATCAGGCTAATGAAATCAAAATAATTGATAATGCTACAAAGCCAAAACCACGCTATACTGAAGCAACCTTAATTAAGGATATGGAAGATAAAGGTATTGGTAGACCATCAACCTATGCGACAACGATGCAAACTTTGACTAAACGCTTGTATGTTGAGATTAAAGAAAAGAAACTTTACCCGACAGAACAGGGTATGTTAACTAGTGCGAGTCTCGATCAATATTTCCCATCTATTTTTAATGTTTCTTATACTGCTAATATGGAGGCGGATTTAGACTTAATAGCCAAAGGGGAAAAGGAAGAATTAGTTGAATTAAATGAATTTTATACAAACTTTTTAGAAGTATTTAATGAGGCTAGTCAAAATATGACTAAGGTCGAACCAGAAAAGACGGGTGAAAAATGTCCACTATGTGGCGCCGATTTGGTAGTTCGTAATGGTAAATTTGGTAAGTTTGTTGCTTGCTCTAACTATCCAACTTGTAAATATATCAAACAAGATGAAGATGTTGATACAGGTATAATTTGTCCAAATTGCCATGAGGGGCACATTGTTAAAAAAATAGTTTCTAAAGGCCGTAATAAAGGTAAAGTTTTTTATGCTTGTAATAATTTTCCAAAATGTAAAACAGCATATAATGATAAACCAACTAATGAATATTGTCCAAATTGTGGTGGCTTGATGCTAGAAAAGGAAGATGGAACTAAATATTGTTCTAATGAATGTGATAAAAAGACGGATTATACACCCGTGTTATGTCCAGTTTGTCATAAAGGCCATTTGGTAAGAAGAGTTGCTACACGTGGTTTTAATAAAGGAAAAGCTTTTTATGCTTGTGATAATTTTCCAAAATGCAAAACAATTTATAATGATAAACCATTAGCTACAACTTGCAATTTATGTGGTAGCATGATGTTAGAAAAAGAAGATGGTACAACTTATTGTGCCAATAAGGAGTGTCCAAATCATAATCAAGATAAAGACTCAATTTAGTTTTAAATTGGGTTTTTTTATAATTTTTTATGTTAAGATGCTAGCTAATTGTTAAGTGCACTGATAAATTAGTCTTTAATAACTCTAATTAGGGCTTGATTTGCAAGAAGATTGTCTAAAAACTTTTATTTAGTTTAATTTTATTCAACAATAAAATAGTAGCTAAATTGTTGATTTTATAGGCCCTTTAGTAGCTAGATTTTTTTAAATTTCTTTAGATAAACGTTTGTCATTTTTGAAGAAAGTAGTTAGTATGCTAGTCGATTAGTTAGTAAGAGTAGTTACGTTAAGACTAAGACTTTTACTGATGTTTAATAATTTTTCTTGTATAGTATTTTTAGTAAATTTAGTAGGTTTATTTAATATTAGTGATTATTTATTGGTGTTTTTCTATTGATAAAAAAGTTACTTATTCAATCAATTTTTAATTTATAAATGATAAGAAATTAATGCTTTAAACTACTAGTAATGACTAGATATAGCTTAGTAATGATTAAAAAGATTGTTTAAAAGTAATATTTTTGGTATAATTCAATAATGATTGGAGTTGTTGATATGGGTTTCTTTAGTTTTTTTAAAAAAGATAAGGAAAAATCAAAAAAATATAAAATGGGCCTTCATAAAACCAGAGAAGGAGCATTAAAAAATATAAAACAAATTGTTGAACGCAACAATAAAATAGATGATAGTTTGTTCGACGCTTTAGAAGAGGTATTTATTGCGGCCGATATCGGGGTTGATACAGTCTTAGATTTTGTTGATTCTTTGCGAAGTGAGGTTTATCACAAGAAAATTACGGATGTTAAGGTTCTTGAAGAATTAATCATTGATAAGATGTTTGATTTATACACAAATAATGAAATTGTTAATGCCAATTTAAAATTAAACAAAGATAGCTTATCAGTTATTTTATTTGTGGGAGTTAATGGTGTTGGCAAGACTACTTCAATTGCTAAAATTGCCTATAAGCTAAAAAAAGAAGGTAAAAAGGTTTTGTTAGCCGCTGGTGATACCTTTAGGGCCGGGGCAGTTGAACAATTAAAAGAATGGGCTAAACGAATCGGAGTAGAAATAGTTACCAAAGAAGCTGGTTCTGACCCGTCAAGTGTCATGTATGAAGCATGTGATAAAGCTTTAAGGGAGCATTACGATATTTTGTTGTGTGATACAGCTGGTCGTTTGCAAAATAAGGTTAACCTTATGCAAGAATTAGCTAAAATGCACCGGGTTATTGATAATAAGGCGCCTAATGCCCTGTGCGAAACTTTACTTGTCATTGATGCTACAACTGGTCAAAACGGTATGCTTCAAGCGAAAGCCTTTAAAGAAGTTACAGATGTTACGGGCATTATTTTAACAAAACTAGATGGTACTAGTAAGGGTGGAATAGTTCTAGCTATTAGACATGAACTTGGGATTCCTATTAAATTTATCGGTTTAGGTGAACAATTAGATGATTTGATGGTATTTGATATTGAACAATATCTATATGGTTTATTTGCCGATTTTTTTGAGGAATAAAATGAGCATAGCTAAAAATATTTACTTGGCGGATTTATATGATCTTTATTATCGGTTTTTAACCCCGAAGCAACAACAATATTTTGCGGATTATTATTTAGGTGATTTAAGTTTGGCAGAAATTGCTGCTAATTATGAATTATCACGCAACGCTATTTTTGATCAGATTAAACATGCCGAAAATAAACTTTTAGAGTGCGAAGAAAAATTGCATCTTTATCAAAAAATGCAAAAGATAGAACAACTTGAGTTTTCCAACAAACAACAAGTATTAGATATTTTAAAGGAGTGATAACATGGCTTTTGATTCATTAAGTGAAAGATTACAAAAGGCAATGAAGAAAATAACAGGTCGAGGTAAATTACATGAATCAGATATTGATGAAATGCTTCGCGAGGTTCGTCTTTCTTTATTAGAGGCCGATGTTAATTTTAGAGTAGTAAAAAAGTTTTTAGCCGAAGTAAAGTCTAAAGCTTTAGGTGCAAAAATATTAGATGGCTTAAACCCTGGTCAACAAGTAGTTGACATTGTTCGAGAAGAATTGAAACAGGTTTTAGGTAGCGAACAGGTTGAACTAAACCTAAACAAAAATGGTCTAACCGTATTAATGCTAGTTGGTTTACAGGGTGCTGGTAAAACTACTGCTTGTGGCAAAATTGCGCTATATTTACGTAAAAAATATAAGAAAACTCCGCTTTTAATCGCAGCTGATGTGTATCGTCCAGCCGCTATCGATCAACTTGTAACCTTAGGTAAGCAAATTAATGTACCAGTTTATGAGGATGGTATTAAAACTAATCCACGTAAGATTGTTAAAGATGGTATAAATCAAGCTATTAAGCAATCTTGTGATTTAGTTATCATTGATACAGCTGGTCGTTTACAGGTTAATGAAGAATTGATGGATGAGCTCAAAGATATTAAAGAAATTGCTCGCCCACATGAAATTTTGTTAACTGTTGATGCTATGAGTGGTCAAGATGCTTGTAATGTAGCTACAGCCTTTAATGAAAAAATTGATTTAACAGGTATAATTTTGACCAAATTAGATGGTGATGCTAGAGGTGGGGCAGCCCTATCTATTAAGGAAATTACAGGTTTACCAATTAAATTGATGTCAACTGGGGAAAAACTAGATGAATTGGAAATTTTTTATCCTGATCGTATAGCTGATCGTATTTTAGGCATGGGAGATGTTTTAACACTTATCGATACGGTTAAAGAAAATATTGATGAGTCTGAAATGGAAGATATGGCTGATAAAATGCTAAATGGCAGCTATAATTATAATGATTTGGTAAAGCAATTTAAAATGATAAAGCGGATGGGCTCTCTTTCTAAGGTTTTAGGGTTTTTACCCGGCTTAGGTAAAATTAAACAAGCGGTTAGTCAGGTAGATGATAAAGCCTTTGTTTACATGGAAGCGATTATCTCTTCCATGACAGAAAAAGAAAGAAGAAATCCTAAATTAATTGAAGAGAGTGCTAAACGTCGTGAGCGAATTGCCAAAGGTAGTGGTAGAAGTATTACAGAAGTTAACAATTTACGTAATTCTTTAAATTCTATGCGCCAAGCAATGAAAAAGTTTAATAATATGTCTGATACGGATAAACAAAAAATGTCCTCTCAGGTTGCTAACGGCAATTATAGTGGCCTAGCCCAGGGTCAAAAAGTTAAAAAGGGTAAAGGTAAGGGTAAAGGAGCTTTTAGATTCTAATGATAATAACTAGTCCTAAAAATTATGATCAGGCCGTTGCCCTTAAATCCTACTGTGATGGGTATTTAGTAGGTATTAATGATTATACACCCCAATTTTTAAGTCCTTTTTCTTATGAGGACTTTCTTAAGCTTTTAGACCTTAAACAGGTTGTTATTTTACGTTTAGATTTATTATTGCAAGAAAGAGATATTGCCAAATACAAAATTTTAATTGAAAAAGTTAAATTGTTAGAGATTTATTACTATATAACGGATTTAGGCCTATTAAATTATTTACAAAAATTAGGGTTAATCGCTAAGGTTATTTATGATCCCTTTACGATGATAACAAACAAAATGGATGCTAAAACTTATTATGAATTAGGTGTTGATGCTATTGCTCCGAGTTTAGAAATTCCTTATCGCGATGTTTTATCCTTTACAGAACCACTATTTTATTTAGGCTTTGGTCGTAGATTAATGTTTAATTCTAAGCGCAAGTTATTATCTTTATATAAAGAAGAAAAACAACTAGATTTTTCTTTAAAGGATTTAACCATCGTAGAAGAAAAAAGAACGGACATATTACCAATCTTTGAGGATGGAGGCACTTTTATTTATCGGTCTTATTTTGTCAATAATCTTTTTCTTACAAAAGATAATCCACAAATTAAATATTTATTGATTGACAGTTTAACGATTCCTGAGGGAGTTTATACCACTTTATGTCAATATTATTGGCAATATTTAAATGCCGAAAAAACCCCAAAGGATTTAGAAAATTATTTAAAAACAAACCATCTTTTGACGGCAGATGGCTTTACTTATCAAGACAGCATTTACCAAAAGGAGGAAATAATTAATGAAAAAAATTGAATTACTTGCTCCTGCTGGTGATTTGGAAAAATTAAAGATCGCCGTTTTATATGGAGCAGATGCTATCTTTATTGGCGGTGAACATTTTTCTTTGCGCTCTCGGGCTTCCAATTTTACAATTGCTGATTTAAAAGAAGCTTGTAGTTTTGCTCATGAACATAATGCTAAGGTCCATGTTACATGTAATATTGTTATGCATAATATTGATTTAGATGGTCTTAAGGAATATTTAGAAACATTAGCTGCAGTTGGTGTTGATGCTATTATTACAAGTAGTATTTATATGCTCAAATTGGCCAAAAAATATACTAACTTAGAGGTACATATGTCCACTCAGTTAAGTACTTTAAATAGTGAGGCTGTGGAATTTTGGACTAATTTAGGAGCTGACAGGGTAGTTTTAGGCCGTGAGCTTAGTATGGATGAAATAGCTACGATAAAAGGCAAAGCGCAAGTAGAGATTGAAGCATTTATTCATGGTGGTATGTGTGCTAGCTTATCTGGGCGATGTATGTTATCTAATAATATGACTTGGCGAGATGCTAACCGGGGTGGTTGTGCACATAGTTGTCGTTGGAACTATAATTTATATCAAAATGATACTAAAATTAATCCAGAAGGAGATTATTTTTCTTTCTCAGCTAAGGATTTAGAAGCAATTAGATATGTTCCTCAATTAATAGAAGCAGGAATAGATTCATTAAAAATTGAAGGAAGAATGAAAAGTATTCACTATGTTGCCACAGTTACTAATACTTATCGTCATTTAATTGATGAATATTATGAAAATGGTAAAATAGTAGATTATGATAAATATTATACAATGCTTAAAAAAGCAGAAAATCGTCTTTTAAGTACAGGGTTTTATGCTGGTGAAGTTACTAAAAATGAGCAGTTATATGATTTGAATTTATCGGTGCCAACCAAAAATTTTATTGGTCTTGTTTTACGTTATGACGAGCAAAACCAAATTTGTTATATTGAGCAAAGAAACTATTTTACAAGTGGTGATGTAGTTGAGGTCTTTACCCCACAAAAAACTTTTAATCTTAAAATTGAGCAGCTCTATGATTTAGATGGTAATGAGGTCATGGTTGCAAGACATCCAAGACAATTATTATATTTCAAAACGGCTATTAAATTAGAACCATATGATATGTTGAGGGCTTTATGACAAGTAAGATAATTTCTTGGCCTAATTTGCCTATAAAAATTAAGGTTGTTCATAACCCAAAACAAAAAAATTTGATTTATCGGTTTAAACCAGGCTTATTATATATATCTAGCCCTCGTCCCATTTATCAAAAAGATATTATGGTTGCTTTAGATAAATATAGTGCACAAATTAGTAAGTATTGTTTTGTTGAAACATTGGTACCTACCTTGCATCTTTGGGGAAAGGCTTATCAGCTAGAACTAGTAAAGGCAAAATATAATCAAATTATTCTTGAGCCTCAAAAGATTGTTGTTTATTATGGCAATAAGGAGCCAAAGAAATTAATAAAAGAATTTTACAATGAGGAGTTATCCTTGAAGTATAAGGCTTATTATGAGGAAATAAAAGGAAGAGTTAATCGGCTCTATAATAAAAATGTTTTAGTAACATTTAAAGGAATTGGTTATTATAAGAGTTTTTTAGGTCGTTGTTTTTGGCAAAAGAATCAAATTGAGTTATCAGGCTATTTGGCCAAATATCCAGAAGAAGAGATAAAAGGAGTAATAGCTCATGAGTTTGCCCATTTGTTTGTTCATAATCATAGCCAAGCTTTTAAAGAGGTTTTGGCGCAAATTGATGCAAGTTACAAACAGCATATAAGCAATATAAAAAAATATAATCGTGATATTAGAAACGATTATATTTAATTGCAAAAAAGCAAAAAAAGTGTATAATATAAAAGAAAATGAGGTAGTAGTATGAAAGAACAAATATATGAATTAACCATTCAAGGTAAAGAAGATTTAGAAAAAGAATTAGAACATTTGAAATCTGTTGAACGTCCAGCTAATATAGAAGCATTAAAGGAAGCTCGTGCTCAAGGTGACTTATCAGAAAATGCCGATTACGATGCTGCAAGAGAAGAACAAAGAAGAATTGAAGGCCGAATCTTTGAAATTGAAACAATTTTAAAAAATGCTAAAATTATTGAAATCAGCCGCAATAATGAAGTTTCAACTGGTCGCAAGGTAAAACTTGTTTACACTCACTTAAATAGGGAATTTACCTACGATGTTGTTGGTACAATTGAAGCAGACCCATTTAATGGTAAGATTTCTAATACATCTCCACTCGGAAAAGCACTTTTAGGACATAAAGAAGGAGATGTCATTAGTTTTACGACTGAGTCTGGTAAAACTCAAGAAGTAAAAATTTTGACGATTGAATAAAACAGGCCTGCCTGTTTTTTTGTCTTTAAATTATGTGTAAAAAATTTATTCCTAAATACCATTTTAAGTCTATTTATACAATTGATTATGCTTTTCTTAAAGAAAAAGGTATTAAAGTTTTAATGTATGATTTAGATAATACATTAATTCCTTATCATGAGAAGATGCCTAATCCCGAGCTTTATCAATTAAAAAGTAAGCTAGAAGAAATGGGGTTTATTATTTTTATTGTTTCAAATTCTAAAAAAACACGAGTAGAGAAATTTGCAAAAGAGTTTGGTGTTAAATATGTTCAATTCGCCAAAAAACCATTAAAGGTTGGCTTTACTAGGGCTTTAGCTAATTTGCCTAAAAATATGCAAAATGCCGAAGTTGCTTTTATAGGTGACCAGCTATTGACAGATATTCTTGGCTCAAATCGCATGAATTTTAATTCTATTTTAGTTGATCCATTCAATCGCGAAACAGAGGCTTTAATAACTAAATGTAACCGATTATTAGAAAGTTTTTTTCGCAAAATTACGATTTTATTTCACCCGCAGGCAAGAGATAAATTCTATAAATATACGGAGGTGAGTCATGATTAAGAAATGTTTAGGCTGTGGAACATTAATGCAAAACGAGGATATTAATCGTCCAGGTTATACAACCGACATTAGTAGAGATTATTGTAAAAGATGTTTTCGATTAATGCACTATAATGAAATTCCTAAGGTTTTTGCAACTAATAAAGAATTTTTACAAGTTATTGATTATCAGCTCAAAAAGAAAAATTTATTTGTTTATTTAATTGATATTTTTTCCTTCCCTATCTCTTTCAATAAAGATATTACGGATCGTTTAAGAGGAAAGGATGTTATTATAGTAATTAATAAAATAGATTTATTGCCAAAATCCTTAAATCCCCAAAATTTGATTAATTTTGTTAGTAAAAAAAAAAAAAAAATCTTTTTTAAGGTTGTCGCCATTCATCTTATATCAGCTAAAAAAGGTTACTATTTAACGGATTTAATGCAACATCTGGAGCTATTCCGTAAAGAAAGAGATATTTGTATTTTAGGTCTTGCTAGTGTTGGAAAATCAAGCTTTATCAATGCAATTTTAAAACAATTTGGGGAAGCTAAAAGTGATACAATTGCTACCTCACCTATTCCTGGGACTACATTAGAGGAAATAACAATTCCTTTCTTTCTAGATAATCGAGGTTTTATTGATACACCTGGACTTATTAGTCAAGAATCCGTTTTAACTCAAGTAAGTCCAAAAGATTATAATTTGTTACTGCCAACAGCGGAAATTAGTCCGGTTACATATCAGCTATTTGGCTCTTATACTTATTTTTTAGGTGGTTTAGTTTATTTAGCCTTTAATGATATAAAAAATGCCAGTTTGGTAATCTATAAAGCTAAAAATTTGCCAATTACTAAGGTTAAAACGGATAATTTGGCTAAAACTTTGACTAAGGTTGGTTTAACTATTTTACCAGCTGCTAAAGAAATTAACATAGTTGAAAGACAAATTATAGTAGATGGTGTAAAAACTATCTTTATTGGCGGATTTTTAATCATTCAAATAACTGGCAAACTAGAATTTTTATTAGGTTACAATCAAGGTTTAGGAGTAAAAGAATATGGTAATGTCTTTAGAAGAACAAATTAAAAAAGCTAAAAACCTATTGGAAGATAAGTATTTAGGTAGTGTCCATGAAAAGAGATATATTCATATTTTAGGAGTTGCCAAGGTCGCAAGAGAATTGGCTGAAAAGTATGGCATAAATCCTGAAGAGGCTTATTTAGCCGGGTTAATGCATGACTATTATCGCTATGAAAGTGAAGAGGAGATGGCTAAACTTTTGACTCCAGAGGCAATTTCTGAATGTCAAAAATGTCCTATTTTATATCATGCTTATGCCTCAAGCGCGGCCTATTTAAAGTTGATTGGTAGCAGTGAAGAAATTGCTGAAGCAATCAAGTATCATACATTTGGTAAGGTTCCTATGACCAAGTTAGGTGAAATACTATTGATTAGTGACTATATTGAGGATAGTAGAACATATGAAGATTGCGTCAAATGTCGTTCTTTAGTTAAAAGAGGTTTATTTTATACGGCCATTTACGAATCAACCCTACATACTATCAATTATATTTCTAGTCAAGGTAAGGAGGTTCATCCTTATCAATATCAAGTTTTGGCAACTTATAAGGAGAAGATGCAAGTGGAATTATTGAACATAATAAAAGAAGCTCTAGAAAAAGTTAGAGCTACAAACATCAAAATCTATGAAACAAAAGAAGTATCACCTTTCTATGATTATATGGTGGTGGCTTCAATTAGCGCCAATAGGCAAAGTGAAGCAATTAAAGGTTATTTAGAAGAGTATATTGAAGGGACACCATTTAAAATTAGAAGTACTGAAGGTGAAGGAACTAGCTGGTATTTATTAGATTTAAATACGGTTATACTTTCTTTATTTACTAATGAAGAACGGGAAAGAGTAGATTTAGATAAGTTATATTCGCATTTAAAGCAAATAAGTGTCGATTAAATCAAATAAATCTTTATCTTTGTCAAAGTAAAGAAGTTTGTTTACAGCTTCTATTAAGGCTAGACTTTTATCTATTAAGGCAGCATATGTTGCCTTTAAGTCTTTATAGGAGTGATTGTTATTAAGATATTTTTTGTGATTTATTTTTTCTAATACACCTAATAATATTTTTTTAAAAGGATTAACTTTATTTGTAAATTTATAATATTGGTAATAGGAACGGCTAGCTTTTTTAAGATAGCCTTCAATATCCGGATAACCAATTATATGTCTAGCTATACGATCTAAAAAGATGTAGTATGGCTTACGTAAATCATA
>CALUXJ010000041.1 GCA_944324725.1 uncultured Acholeplasmatales bacterium | reverse complement strand
ACATTGTAAAAAAGTAAAAAAATCTTTAATAATTTAGGTCTTTATGATAAAATCATAAAGGAAATTTATAACCCATTTGGAGGAATATATGAAGGTTGTATTAGAACATTTAACCAAGATTTTCACAAATAAGAAGCAAAAAAGTGAGGTAAGAGCTGTTGATGATTTAAATATTGAAATTCCAGACGGCAAACTAATCGGCTTACTTGGACCTTCTGGTTGTGGTAAATCAACAACACTTTACATGATTTCAGGTTTACAAGAACCAACGTCAGGACGAATTTTTTTCGGAGAGGATGACGTTACTGATTTGGCACCTGAAAAAAGAGGAATTGGTCTAGTTTTCCAAAACTATGCTCTATATCCTCATATGACAGTAGCACAAAATATTACTTTCCCTTTATTAAACTTAAAGTGGAATAAAAAAGATGCAGCTGTTCGTGCTTTTGAAGTAGCAAAGATTGTACAAATTGAAAGCTTGATGGATCGTAAACCTAGTGAACTTTCCGGTGGTCAACAACAAAGAGTTGCGATTGCACGGGCTTTGGTAAAATCACCAAATGTTTTGTTACTTGATGAACCACTATCTAACCTAGATGCTAGACTTCGTCTACAAACAAGAGAAGAAATTAAACGTATTCAAAAGGAAACAGGAGTTACAACTATTTTCGTAACCCATGACCAAGAAGAAGCAATGTCTATTTCTGATTTTATCGTTGTAATGAAGCTAGGTATTGTTCAACAGGTTGGTAAACCACAAGATGTTTATGATGATCCAGTTAATTTATTCGTTGCTAACTTCTTAGGTACTCCACCTATTAACATTTTTAAAGGCTATATTAAAGATGGTGGGGTATTTATTGGTGAAGAAAGAATACTAGATACGGAGTTCCCAGATCAACAAATTTACGTGGGTATTCGTCCTGAAGGTTTCATTGTTAGTGAAGATGGTGTCTTCTCAACAGAAATTCATCAATTAGAAGTAATGGGCCGTGATATTTCTATTGTTTCTAAGCATAAGGATAGTACAAAACCTACTATTAGATCAATTGTTGATGCTGATGTTAAAGTTCCACTAGCTGGTAAAGTTAGATTTAACTTAAAGCCTAACAAGGTGTTCTTATTTAACGCTGAAACGGAAGAGAGGTTGAAGTAATGCAACAATCAACTAATCCGTTAACAGTTGAAGAAAAGTATGAGCATCAAAATCCAGATGTAAGAAGAAAAGCCAAGTTTTTGAAGGTTGTGCGCAATCAAAAAGGTTATTTGTATCTACTACCTGCCCTCTTGATTTTAATTGTTTTTACGTTTTATCCATTAATTAGTACTCTAATTTTGTCTTTTAGAGAAGGATATGACCGTTTAGCAGTTGTCAATCCAGCCTTACAAAACAACTTCTCTTTTGGTTTTAAAAACTTTTCGGATATTCTAGCTGGCTCATATGGTAATGATTTAACTTGGGCTCAGTGGTGTCATGATGTCGGATGTATTTTTTCTGGTAATACGAATCAGGTAGCTTATATTACTCACCAAACTCAGCTATTCTGGACGGCTATTAGAAATACAGTTGTCATCGTTTTCCTTACAGTTATTCCATCTGTAATTATAGCTTTATTAATTGCGGTGGCTTTAAATAGCATTAAACCATTGCAAAAGTTATTCCAAACAATTTTCTTTTTACCATATTTAACTAACACTTTAGCTATTGCAGCGGTATTCCAAATTATGTTCCAATCAACTAACCAAGGGGCGATATCTGCCGTCCAGGGTATTGTCAATAACGTAATTGAGGCTTGTGGTGGTACACAAGTTGACTGGTTAAATGGTAGTAACTATTGGGCATCTATTGCCGTTGTTGTCATTTATTCTATTTGGAATGGTTTAGCTTTCAAAATTCTTATCTTAATGGGTGCTCTTCAAAGTGTTAATAAACAATGCTATGAAGCAGCTAAAATTGATAGTACTCCAAGAAGAAGAGTTTTAACTAAAATAACAGTTCCATTAATCTCTCCAATGATTGCTTATCTTTTAGTTACAGGCTTTATTGGTGCCTTTAAGGAATATACGGCGGTATTAGGCTTATTCAGTTCAGCTGGTAAGACTGATATGGGTAATAATAACTTTATGATTACAATTGTTGGTTTCATTTATCAATATATTGATGGTAACTTTACTGGTCAATATGGTATGGCATCAGCTGCTTCATTTATTCTATTAATTATCATTATGATTTTTACTGCAATTAACTTATTTGTAAGTAAAAAGAGAGTACATTATTAGGAGGTAAGATGATATGGATAATATAACTTCTAATATGGCTAATATGGGTAATATCAGTGGAGATGCTGTTAATAAGGCTTTGAAAGCTCAAAAAATTACTAAGATTACAAGTAAAGTTTTGATTTATCTATTTTTAACTATCATTGCATTATTCACGTTATTCCCATTTTACTGGATGATAAATACATCCTTAAAGACTTTATATGATTATACAAATGAATTACCACAAACATTCTGGCCAACTCATGTGGCTTGGGAAAACTATTATAATGCTTTTGTTGGCAATGACTTTATTACTTATTTTATCAATACAGTTATAGTAGGCGTAACTTCAACTCTATTAGGTGTTATTGTTACAATTTTAGCCGCTTTTGCCTTTGCAAAGCTTAACTTTATTGGTAAAGATTTAATATTTACCTTATTACTAGCTACAATGATGGTTCCTGGTGAACTATTCCAAATTACTAACTTGGTAACTACTATTCAATTAGGATGGTTAAATACCTATATAGCTTTAATAGTTCCGTTTTTAGTTAGTGTATTTTATATTTATTTATTACGTAACAACTTTAAACAAGTTCCAAACGAGCTCTATTTAGCAGCTAAGGTTGATGGAACGAGTGATTTTAAGTTCTTATGGAAGATTATGGTCCCACTTTCTATGCCAACTATTATTTCAATTACTATTTTGAAATTAATGGGTTCATGGAATTCATATATATGGCCTCGTTTGGTAAACGCAACTGGTAATAACGGAAGACCAATGACTATGGTGGCTAACTGGTTAATGTCATCATTTACAGATGCTGAAACGAGTATGACTCACCAACCAATGCGGATGGCAGCGGTTGTTATCGTTTCTATTCCACTATTCTTAGTCTTTGTCTTCTTTAGAAAATACGTTATGCGTGGCGTTTCTCGTTCAGGTATAAAGGGATAAAAAAAGAAAGCAAAATTATTTAAAAAAAGGAGAACATATGAAGAAATTATTTATTTTTGCTTTAGGTACTGTGGCTGCTGTTAGTTTGGCATCTTGTGGTCAAACAAAAGATACTAGCCATACTATTCAATTTTGGAACACAATGGGTGCAAGTTTAAGAGAGGTTTTAGACCCAGCTATTGAACAATTTGAAGCAGATCATCCAGGTTGGACTGTTGAAGCTACTCAAATCGGTTCATATGATGATGTTAGAAATCAAACTATTTCTTACATTGCTGCTGGTTCAAATCCAGATTTAGTTTATTGCTATCCTGACCATGTTGCAACTTACAATAAGGCCGGTGCAGTAGTAGATTTAAATACTCTTATTAATGACCCTGAAGTTGGTTTAACTCAAGCTGAAATCGATGATTTTATTGATGGTTACTACGCTGAAGGTTCAGTATATGGTGATGGAGCTTTATACACTTTACCATTCTCAAAATCAACAGAAGTTTTATACTATGATAAGACATTCTTTGATGAAGAAGGTTTAACAGAAATTTTGTTAAATAATAATGCTGGTGAAGGTAAAGCTGGTATTCCTACATGGGATAGTGTTGCTGAAGTTTGTCGAATTATTAAACAACGTTACCCTCAATCAATTCCACTAGGTATTGATAGTGAAGATAACTTATTCATTTCTACAGCTGAAGAAAAGAATGCTCCATATACATCTGCAACAGGCGATCACTTCTTATTCGTAAATGATCAAAATAAAAAAACAGTAGAAATGTTTAAAGAATGGTATGATAATGGTTGGTTAACAACTCAAACTATCTTAACAACTTACACTTCATCTCTATTTGTAAGAGAAGGTGCTGATCGTTCTTACATGTCTATTGGTTCAACTGGTGGTGCAACTCACCAAAAACCAAGTAATGGTCGTTTTGAGGTAGGTATTGCTCCATATCCTCAATATATTAATGCGGATGGTTCTTATTCTCAAAAAGCTATTTCTCAAGGTCCTTCATTATGTATGTTAAAACAAGCTAGTGAAGAAAAAATGAAGATGACTTTCACATTCATGACTGACTATTTATTAACTACTGAATTCCAAGCTCAATTCTCAATGGCTTCTGGTTATAACCCAGTATTAGAATCAGTTTATGAAAATGAGGTATATCAAGCATTCTTAGCTGGTGCTGATGGTTATGATGGTATCGCTGCTTTAGCTGCTAAGGTTTCATCTGATATGGAAGATTACTATTTCGTATCTCCAGCTTTTGATGGTTCATCAGCTGCTCGTGATGCTGTTGGTCAATTAATCGTTAACGTACTTAATGGTACATATGATATTGATGCAGCCTTCAACTTTGCTTTAAGAACTTGCCAAGGATAGAATAATATGAAAAAAATCAATAGTTTTCTAGTTACATTAGGGTTATTGATTCTTGGTTTTGTATTAGCATCTTGTAATAATAAAGAAGAAAAGGTTGACTATGTTTCTAATCTTAAATTAGAACAAAGTTATGCAGGTAAAGAATTCTTTGCAGATGGTATTGGTGAAGTAGAACTTTATACTTGTATTGATGGTGATACAGCCTACTTCCTTACTAATAATGAAGAAGTAAAAATTAGATTTGTTTCTGTTGATACTCCAGAATCAACTGGTAAAATAGAGCCTTGGGGTAAGACAGCATCAGATTATACAAAAAACATTTTGACTAATGCTGATACGATTGTTTTGCAATCATCAACAGGTAGTAAACCATCTGCAGATTCTACTGGTTCTCGTTATTTAGCTTTCATTTGGTATAAAATGACAGCTAGTGATGAATTTAGAAATTTAAATTTAGAATTAGTTCAAGAAGGTTATTCAAGAAATAAAGCTGTTGATGGTGCTTTATATCAAGATACTTTTGGTCAAGCAGGAACGCAAGCAATGAAGTTAGCCCTACATGTTTGGTCAAGTGAAAATGATCCTAATTATGACTATTCAAATGGTCAAAATGTAACACTTAAAGAAATAGCTATTAATCCAGAGCCTTATCTAAATAAGAGAGTTAATTTTGAAGCTTATGTTTCACGTGTCTATGATAGCTATTGTTATCTACAAAACGAAGTAGATGGCAAGACATATGGTACAGTAATTTATTTAGGATATGATTCTACTCTTACTGGAACAATGTCACCATTTAAAGCAGGAAATCTTGTTAGAGTTCATGGTTTTGTTCAACAATTTAATGGTAATTGGCAAGTAGCCGGTTGTACATTTAATGCTTTCCATACGGATCCAGAAAAGTATCCACAGGAATGCCAATTAATTAGTAAGGGTCATGATGTTCAACCAGTGGAAATTACCGGTGCAGAATTAAATAATGGTGCCGAAATAATGCGTACTTTAGTTAAACTAGATAATCTAGTTGTAACTGATACTTATGTTGGAGATGCAATGGTTGGCGATGTAGTTGCTCAAGAAATGACTATTACTTGTAAAACTGCTGATGGAACTTCTATCCAACTTAGAACAGGTAGCTTATACAAAGCCTACAATGATCCTCTTACCGAAGAAGATTTCAAAGATGCTACATTAACAAGTGTTATTGGTATTGTAGACAATTATGAAGGTACTTATCAAGTTAGATTGGTAAGCTATAGTGATATCGTTTTTCAAAAATAAGAAAGGAATAAACAATGAAAAAGAGTTTTAGAGTATTAGCTTCTCTAGTTATGTTACTCGTAGTTGTAGTTGCCGTAGCAGCTTGTAGTAACAATAGTAAGTATGAGAAAGCTATGACAAATGTTAGTCTATTATTAGATAATACATGGGATTCAAATGAAAAGTTTGACGATAAAAATAATTCATTAGGCTCATTTGTAACATCTGATTTCACAGTTCCATACGAAGTTAACGTTGATGGTGAAGTTATTGCAGTTGCATATAGTGTTTCTGGTAGCGAAAATGCTAAAGTTAACAAGGATGATGCAACTAAGACAGTTACAATTGAAGTTTCACAAACAGGGGAAGTACAAAAATTCACTTTAACTGTAAGTATTGAAAAGGTTGAAGCAAAATCTTGGGAATTCAATATTGAAGCTTTAGACTTATCTATGGAAAAGACTCAAGCTGAAATTGATGCTATGAATCCAATTGATTATGCTACTTATGCAGCTAAAAAATCAGGTGATTCAGTAGTTGTTCAAGGTTGGATTACTCATGCTCATGATTATAGTTCTTCATATGGTAACGCATCTGTTTGGTTACAAGATGAAAATGGTGGTTACTATGCTTATCGTGTTAAAGTTGCTAGTCAACGTGAATGGGATGAATATTTCAAAGTAGGTAACAAGATTGCTATCTCTGGTAAGGTTTCTCCTTATCAAGTTTCTAAAGATTATAGTTGGCAAGAAATCGGTTCAGGATGTACATATTATTACATTAAAGACGCAGAAACTAAGACATTTGATTTTGTAGATATTACATCAGTTTGGGGAGCTGTGAAACCTAGCAGTGAAGCAGCTATAGCTTACCAAAATCAAAAGGTTAAAGTTACTGCTAAGGTAGCAAGTGTTCCTGAATATAATGCAGAAGATATGTTCATGGATATTACTGTAAATGGTCAAACAGGTTATACAGTATATTTCAAAGATGCGTATATGTCTTGGGATAATTCATTATTAGCTGATTTACAAGTAGGTTATACAATTGAAATTTCTGGTATTGCTTCAGTTGGCAGTGATGGAGCTCAAATTTGCCCAATTTCTACTGATTGCTACACAGTTACTTCAACTGAAGTTACTGATCAAGATAGAGTAGATGCAGCCATTGCTGAAGCTAGTAGACAAGATATTTCTAAATCTTACTATTCATCTTTAAAAGAACCAATTGAATTAATCACAAGCTACAAGGCAGTTGGTGACGTAAATGTTCCTATTACTTATGAATTAAAAGTTGAAGCAGGTACAGGTATTTCTTTAACTGATAACAAATTAATGGTTGAAGTTGATCCAACTACAGCTTCTAAAGCTACATTAACTGCTACAGCAACTTTAGGTGAAGCAACAAAATCATGGTCAATCACAATTACTACTAAGACTAATAAAGATGTTGTTGAAGAAGAAATTGATGCATTATTAGGCGAAAGCTATCCAGGCATGATTTCAAGTGAAAACATTTTAAATCGTATTCGTCTTTATAAATCTGATAGAGCAACTATCACTTATGAATTAAAGAATGCTGATGATGCTCAATATGTAAAGATTGGTCAATATTCTAGTGGTGTATATTACGTAGAAGTAAATGACACAACTTTCCCTTCTGTAACTACTCAAATTACCGTTGTTGCAACTGTAGCTTATGGTACAGGTGAAAATGTAGTTGAAGAAACAGCTGAAATCTCCTTCTTATGTATTGATTCAGTTGATAATTTAACAGAATTTGACTCTTATTATTATGCAGCTAAAGGTGCTAATGTTTCCTTTAGTGGTGTTGTAACTTACGCATCATATACTAAACCTATGGCTTTAGTTCAAGGTGATGGTGGTGCTGTTTATGTATACTTCAAGACATCTAATATTAAAGAAGAAGACTTCAATTCATTATTTAAGATTGGTAATAAAGTATCATTAAAAGGTACTAAAGACATCTTCAATGGTTTAAATGAGTTTGTTGTTGCTAAAGCTTCTGATGTGAAGGTTGAAGCTAGTGCTCAAACATTACCAGCTTATACAGATATTACTTCTTTAGTTCAAGAAGGTGCTGACTTATCAAAATATCAAGGTATGTTAGTTGAAATAAAGAACGCTACTTATACATCTAGTGGTTTCAAAGTTGGCGATAAAACATTAGCATACTATAAGGATAATAAGATTTTATCTGCTAATTTAGCTACTGAATTAAAAGCTAATAATGTTTATAATATTAAAGGTTTCATTAACTGGTATAATAAACAACAAATCACTCCAATTTCTGCTGATGCTGTTACATTAGTAAGTGAGGGTGTTCAAGAACCAGAGCCAACAATCGATGTAGATCTTACTATAGCCCCAAGCGTTACAGAAAAAACAACTCCAGCTGAAGGTGAAATTGCAAATTTATTAGGAAGTCCTGAAGGAGTTTCTATTATTTATGCACTAAACCAAGCAGGTTCTAATACATTAGCTATTTATAAAGATGAAATGAGATTATATGGGGTTAACAATTATAGTGGTTTAACAGGCGTTGGTAATAGTTTAGCTTTCACTTTTTCTAATAAAAAAGTTGCTGCAATTAAAATTACATATAATACAGATAAAGCTGGTCAACTTCAAGTAAATGACAAGGTGCTAGAAACTATTGGTTCAGATCATTCTTATGATATTGTGACGTTTGATACAGCTGTAAACTCATTCACTTTAACGACTATTTCTCAAACACAGGCTAAAATAGTAAAAATTGAAGTCCAATTTGCAAAATAGTATTTGAGAAAAGAGAAATAAGGGGAGATGGTTTTTACTATCTTTCCTTATTTTTTTCTAAACTTAGGAAAGGAGAAATAATGAGAAAAAGATTAATTTATAGTTTGTTGTTTTTACTAGTCATAATTCTAGCAAGTTGTAAGGATACTAAAATTGATAGTGCAGATACTACAGCTCAAAAGATTATTGATTTAGTAGAAGTCAAAGAAAATAATACTACAATTGATGCTGATTTTACTCTACCTGCAAGTATTACTTATAATAGTGTAAGCTATTCAATTACTTGGACTAGTAATAATCAAGATGTATTAACTTTTACGAAAAATAGTAGTGATTATACGGCTAAAGTTATTCAAGGTACAAGTGATAAAGTAGTTAGCTTTAGTGCTAGTATTAACTATCAAGGAATAACTAAAAGTAAGAGCTTTAGTGTTACAATCGCTAAAAAAGCAGAAGATAAGGATGCTATAGCTAGTCAGATAATTAATCTAGTTGTAGTTGATAAGGCTAACACTACTATTAGTTCAGATTTTACTGTACCAGCTAGTGTAACTTATCAAAATGTTAATTATCCAATTAGTTGGACTAGTAATAATACTTTAGCTTTGACTTTTACGAAAAACGCTAATGATTACACTGCTAAAATTGTTCAAAGTCAAAGTGATACAGTAGTTAGCTTTAGTGCTAGTATCACCTATCAAGGCTTAACTAAAAGTAAGAACTTTAGTATTACAATCGCTAAAGTAGAGGGGACAACTCCAGATCCTGAACCAGGAACATTACCTAGTGAATTAACATATACAGGCTATTATGCTGATTTAACGGGTAATTTTGCTAATTTCTTTACGGTTATGAATGATATATTAGTTACTACTCACACTAATCATTTGACCTATGGTGAGGTATGGAGTGTTTTAGCTGAGTCTGATGCCTATGATGAAAATAATATTGAGTGCTTCTATACAGGTCGGTTAATACCAAAAGAAGATAGAGATGGTAGTAGCTCTAGTAGCTTGGTATGGAATAGAGAACATGTTTGGGCTAAATCACATGGTTTTAATAATGAATCTTATACGGCTTACTCAGATGCTCATCATTTAAGAGCAACTGAAAAAGTGATAAATTCTAGTCGTAATAATAGTTATTTTGATGAAATAACAGGTACTGCTAATTCTGATAATTATGGCAATAAGTGGACTAATGATGTTTTTGAGCCACGTGATGAAGTTAAGGGCGATGTTGCTAGAATATTATTCTATATGGTTACTAGGTATCATGATAGTGAGTTAACTTTAACGTTAGATAACTCTGGAAGTTATGGTAATGAACCAACTTTAGGTATGCTTGATACACTAGTTAAATGGCATTATGAAGATCCAGTATCCGAAACCGAAATTAAACGTAATGAAGTGGTTTATCAATATCAGGGCAACCGTAACCCGTATATTGATCATCCGGAATTTGTTTACTATTTATATCAAGAGGAAAGTGAAGCTTTAGGTGTCACAGAAGCTAATGTTTTAGAAAAGGTTGAAAGTCATGAAGAAGAGGATACAACTATTCCAGCTCTAATTAATGATATTGAAGCTTTACGCAATAAAACAATTACTGTTGACGATAAAGCCTTACTAGATAGCCTAAAGGCTCGTTATGACGCTTTGAGTCCAGCTGATAAAACCAAGGTGACAAACTATGATTTATTACAGACCAAAATTAATGAATATAACACCTTACTTGGTATAAGGACAGTCATTTATGATTTTGCTGCTTTCCCTGGTAATGGAACAAGCTATGTTAAAGAAGAAACTACGGTAACGATTAATGATGTTTCCTTTACCGCTTCTAATCATGGAAAAGGGGCAGGCTTCATTTTAGGGGCTAACACCGATAATTATACTGAACCTAATAGTAAGTATAATGTTGGTAATTGGTCTAAATATTCGATATTAGAGTTTAATGTAGCTGATTTAAGTGAAATTGCCTTTACGGTGTCTAAATTATATTCTGGTATTAATGAATGTCATATTCTATATTCAGCAGACGGCCTAACTTATACCGAGGAATGGTCCTTTAAGCCAGTTGAAGGTGAAGAATTCTTCTATGATTTTAGTACGCCAACTACAGGCTATTTTGTTATCCTAGTTGAGGGTAGCCAGCCTAGAATGGGTATAGCTAATTTTACACTTAAATATATAACTAAGTAATATATAAAAGGTTTTAAGAATTTTCCTATTCTTAAGACCTTTTTTGTGTTAAAATATAAAATGTGAAAACGTAAAAGGAGTTATAGTGATATGAAAAAAAGTTTATTAATTTTAGGTGGTATGTTAGGACTTTTAGTTGGTTGTGCTAGCACAGAGTCTGATAATAATCATGAAGTAGCTGATAAGAAATTAAAATATTATTTTGTTGGTTCTACAAATGATTTAGTAAAACAAGAACTAGAAACATTTACTAAAGATTATGGTGATTGGGAAATTGATTTAGAATTTTTACCAAGAGAAACGGATTTAGCTGAACGATTGATTACAGATAAAGCCAATAATACTTATCCAGATTTAGTTTATTGTGATCCTTCAACCTTAGCTACATATGAGGCAAATTTATTAGATGTTACAACCTATATTAAAGATAAAGAAATTGGTTATACAGATGCTGAAATTGCTGATTTTTTACCTAATTCTTTATTAGATTTACACTACTTACCCTTAACTAAAAAAACAAGTGTTATGTATTATAATAAAGAAGCTCTAGAATTTTTAGTTAATAAAGGCTATTTAGATGCTAGTGATGTTGCCAATTTAGCTAATCTTAATTGGGAAGATATTTGGAATATCAAAGATAAGTTAAAAAATACACCCTATAAGGAATGGGAAATGATGGCTATGGATAGTTTTCCTTTAAGCTTTTTAGAAATGGCAGCTGCTAGTGATTCTTTATTTGGGACTAATGGTGATTTTGCGCTCAATAATCAAACTAATATTGATTTAATTACAAATTTAAGAACTCAAAGGAATAATGGGGACTTACTTGTCAGTCCATTAGATGGTAATTACCTTTCTAATGCGGTGGGGTATTTTAATCCTGATAGCCCAACAAGTGCGACACTTTTTTCAATTGGTTCTGTCAATTCAGCCAGTTATTTTAATGATCCTGATTTGGTTGGTATGACAGCTATTCCCCAGGTAAATGGTAAGCGAGCTATTATTTTACAGGGTCAATCTTTAGCAATGTTTGATAATCATGATGAAGAGGGAGCTAAAATTACTTGGAAGTTTATTAAAGCTTTAGAAGATCCAGAATTTCAAGCAAGTTACGCAATTAATTTAAATTCTATTCCTTGCCGGTTAAGTTCCTTGGAAAATACATTTTATGCTAGATGGTTAAATTCAGATAATCCTTATGCTAGAGCTAATAAGGCATCCTTAATTGATATTGAAGCTTTTGTTAATTTGCCAGTAGAAAATGAATATTCTAGTTTAATTAGCAGTTTACTTAATAACGTTGAAGCGTTATTTACTGCTGGTAATATTGCCGATATTTTAAGCTCACTTGTGGCTTAAGAGGACATTTAATTGCCCTCTTTTTTCTTACCTTTTAATGTGTTATAATCTAGGCTATGAAGGTGATTTTATGTATATTATAAGTGAAAGAGAAGATGGCTTTTGGCAGGTTAAAAAACGTGGTAGTAAAAGAGCTAGTAAAATTTGCCAAAGTAAGGCTGATGCTGTGGCTTATTGTCAGTCTAAAGGCTACGATTTCATAGTAGATGTAAAAATTGGCTCAACAGAGCTAAATGTTAATAGTAAAAAGGTTAAGAAATATTGGAAGCCAATTGTAATAATCTTAGTAATTTTGATATTATGCGTAGGAATTGTTTTTGTTTTAGATTACACTAAGGTTATTAATATTGGTTTAGCTAATAAACTACAAAATCTAATTAGCAATAGCGGCAATAATTCTAATAATGGTGATGATAACTCTAGTGGTCACAAACCACAAACAGCTGTTGAAGGCATTGTTTATGAGAATTTTTCTATTCATTTTTTAGAATTAGGTAATGATTATACGGGTGATTCAGTTTATATTAAAGCGGGTGAAACAGATATATTAATTGATGCTGGTAGTCGTAATGACAGTGCTGAGACGATTAAAAATTATTTAGATCAATATGTAACGGATAATAAATTAGAGTATGTTATTGCTACCCATGGAGATCGAGATCATATTGCCGGCTTTGTTGGTAGTAGTAAACGAGGAATTTTATATAGCTATGAGATTGATAATATCATTATGAATGAGCATACTAATAAAACTTCTCAAATTTATAAAGACTTTTTAAGTGCGGTTGATTATGCAACCACTAATGGGGCTAATTTATTATACGCAGATGATTGTTTTAATAATACTAATGGAGCAACATCTAGTTTTATTTTAGATACAACAAATAATATTACAATGGATATTCTTTATAACTATTATTACTTTAATGATGGTGAGGATGAAAATAATTATTCTGTTTGTACAATGTTTAATTATAGTAATCATCATTTTATGTTAACTGGTGATTTAGAGCTAGAAGGCGAAGAGAAGTTAGCAGCCTATTACGATGGTTCAACTCCAGCTAAAACTTTGCCACATGTTGATTTATTTAAGGCGGGACATCATGGTTCTAAAACTTCCTCTAATGATTGTTTGTTAGAATTAATTACCCCAGATATTGTTTGTGTTTGTTGTTGTGCCGGTGGTAGTGAATATACTGCTAATTATAATAATGTTTTCCCAACCCAAGAATTTATTAACCGGGTAGCTAAATATACTGACCAAGTGTATGTAACTAGCTATTATGATGAAAAAGAATTAACCTTTAAGTCTTTAAATGGTAATATTGTGGTTTCTTGTGATGGTTCAAGTGTAGCGGTCGCAGCCTCTAATAATTTAACTAAACTTAAGGATAGTGCTTGGTTTAATGAAACAGTATATATTGATGCTAGTGGTAAAATATGTAGTGATAAAGGTAAAAAAGATTTCTTTACAGCTGATACTCCAGGAACCCATGCGGTACCAAGACGAATTTGGCCTAGTTAGAAAATACTCACCTATAAAGGGTGAGTTTTTTCTTGAGGTAAATTTATAGATTTGTTAAAAGAAATATGCTATCATTATACGATACGGAGGTAATAATATGACTTATGAAGATATATGGTCACTAATTAAAAAATATGAACGCATAATTGTCCTTAGACACTCTCGACCAGATTTAGATGCTTTAGGTAGCCAAATTGGTCTAGCTCAAGCTATTAGCACGAATTTTCCAGAAAAAGAAGTATATATGGTTGGTGATCCATCAAGCCGTTACCAGTTTATTGGTAAAATGGATGAAATTTCTGATGATTTATTTAATAATAGTCTAGCTATTATTTGTGATGTTGCCGTTGATTATATGATTTGTGATGATAGATATAAACTAGCTAAAGAAGTTTTAGTTATTGATCACCATAAAAATGATTGTAATATTCCTGGTGCCT
>CALUXJ010000040.1 GCA_944324725.1 uncultured Acholeplasmatales bacterium | reverse complement strand
ATGTTGTACTCATAACTATAAAAACACTTATGGAAAGGAATTAGTATAATTAAAAGTACAATTTAATTATACTAGGTAAACAAAAATGGAAAAGAAAGAACAATTATACGAAGGAAAAGCTAAACAAGTTTTCGCAACTGATGATCCAAACTTAATCATCATGCACTATAAGGATGATGCTACTGCTTATAATGGTATCAAAAAAGCACAAATTAAAGATAAGGGTGAATTAAATAATAAGATTACTACTATCATCTATTCTTATTTAGCTAAAAATGGTATTCCAACTCACTACATTAAAACTTTAAATGAACGTGAGGAATTATGTAAAAAAGTTAAAATTTTCCCACTTGAAGTTATCGTTAGAAACTACATTGCTGGTTCTATGTCTAAACGTCTAGATATTCCAGAAGGTACAAAGCCAAGCAATGTCATCTATGAATTATGCTACAAAAACGATGCTCTAGGTGACCCACTAATTAACGATCACCATGCCGTAGCTGTTGGTGCTTGTACTTATGAAGATTTAGCTGTTATTTATGACCTAACAAAGAAAATCAATCTTCTTTTAATTGATTTATTCAAGAGTGTTGGTATCATTCTTGTCGATTTCAAGATTGAATTTGGTCGTACTAATGACGGAGAAATCGTTCTAGCTGATGAAATTTCTCCTGATACTGCTCGTCTTTGGGATGAAAAAACTCATGATAAGTTAGATAAGGATCGTTTCAGACGTGATCTTGGTCATGTTTCTGAAGCTTATCAAGAAATTTATGCCCGTTTAGAAAGATTAGCTGCTTAAAATGATTTGGGATTCTTCTTTACATGAAGAATGCGGAGTCTTTGGCGTTTTCAATTGTCACAATGCCGCTGACTTAGTTTATTATGGTCTACATAGCCTCCAACACCGTGGTCAGGAGGCTTGTGGCATTGTTAGTACTGATCAAACCGATTTCTATGTGGAAAAAGGCTTAGGATTAGTAACAGAAGTCTTTAACGAAACGAAAATTGCTAAATTAAAGGGCTTAAATGCTATTGGTCACGTTCGCTATAGCACAGCGGGTGGCGGTGGCTTAGAAAATGTTCAACCTATGTATTTTAGACATCATACGGGTAATTTTGCTTTAGCTCATAATGGTAATATTGTCAATTCTAGTGAGTTAAAACGCTATTTAGAAGATACAGGTTCCATTTTCCAATCAACTTCTGATACCGAAATTTTAGCCCATTTAATCAAAAAAGAAAAACATGACTCTAATCGCATTCTCGCTATTAGTACTGCTTTAAATATGCTTGAGGGAGCCTTCTCCTTCTTAATTATGACCAATAATAAAATTTATGCCTGTCGCGATAAATATGGTTTGCGTCCTTTATCTATTGCTACTCTTAATGGAGGTTATGTCATCAGTAGTGAAACCTGTGCCTTTGAGGTTGTCGGGGCTACTTATCTAAGAGATGTCGAACCAGGTGAAATTGTTATTATTGATAACGATGGCTTGCATTCTTATTTCTTTAGCCAATACCAAAGACATAAAATGTGTGCAATGGAATATATTTATTTTGCTAGACCAGATAGTGATATTGAAGGTCAAAACGTTCATACCTTCCGTAAGGAAAGTGGTAAGCTCTTATATAGACAACAGCCAGTTGAAGCTGATATTGTCGTAGGTGTTCCTGATTCTAGTTTATCTGCAGCCATTGGTTTTGCCGAAGAATCTGGCATTCCTTATGAAATGGGCTTAATTAAAAATAAATATATTGGTCGGACCTTTATTCAACCTAGCCAAGCTTTAAGAGAGCGGGGCGTCAAAATGAAATTAAGTGCGGTTACTTCTATCATAAAAGGTAAACGTGTGGTTTTAATTGATGATTCAATTGTTAGAGGCACCACTTCTAAACGAATTGTTAAAATGCTTAAGGAAGCAGGAGCCCTAGCGGTTTATGTTTATATTGCTAGTCCCCCTATTACTTCTCCTTGTTTTTACGGAGTTGATATCTCAACCTATGAAGAATTAATCTCTGCCCACAAGAGTGTTGAAGAGGTTAGAGAAATAATTGGGGCCGATAGTCTTGTTTTCTTAGATGAAAAGAAATTATATGAAGCTAGTAAACGTTGTGAATTATGCACAGCTTGTTTCACTGGCAAATACCCAACTGCTTTATATCAAAGCTATAAAGAAGCCAATAAAGATGGCAAATTTTAGGAGGATATTATGGGATCTATTGAATACGAAAAAGCCGGAGTTAACTTAGAAGCTGGCTATGATGTTGTGGCCCGCATTAAAAAACATGTGGCCAAAACTAACCGCAAGGGCGTTGTTTCTAACATCGGTTCTTTTGGTGGTTTATTTGATTTAGCTAGTTTAGGCTATAAAGAACCAATGCTTGTTTCAGGTACTGATGGTGTTGGTACTAAACTAAAATTAGCCTTCGAAATGGATAAACATGACACAATTGGTCAAGATGTAGTAGCTATGTGTGTCAATGATGTTTTAGCCCAAGGTGCTGAGCCACTCTTCTTCTTAGACTATGTGGCAGTTGGCAAAAACTATCCAGAAAAAATTGAACAAATTGTAGCTGGTGTAGCTGATGGTTGCTTAAAAGCTGGTTGTGCTTTAATCGGTGGTGAAACCGCTGAAATGCCTGGACTTTATGATATCAATGAATACGATTTAGCTGGCTTTTGTGTTGGTTGCGTAGAAAAGAAAGATATCATCGATGGCTCTAAGGTTAAAGTTGGTGATACTTTAATCGGTATAGCTTCTAGTGGCGTTCATAGTAATGGCTTTAGTCTCGTTAGAAAAATATTAAGAGATAATAATATTGATTTAAAGGAAAAATATGGCTTTTCTAAACCAATTGGTGAGGTTTTATTAGAACCAACTAAAATCTATGTTAAACCTGTCTTAAAAGCCATTAAAGCTGGTTTAGTCCATGGTGTTGCTCATATTACGGGTGGTGGTTTTGATGAAAACATTCCAAGAATGTTACCAGAAGGAGCTGGTTTAAGTATTGATGAAGGTACTTGGCCAATTCCACCAATCTTTGCCTTCCTTGAAGAAAAAGGTCATATCAATCACCGGGAAATGTTTAATATTTTCAATATGGGTATTGGTATGGTTTTAGCTTGTGATTCTAATAAAGCAATTGAACTTTTAACTTCTTTAATCGAAAGTGGCGAAAAAGCCTATATCATCGGTAGCGTAACTAAAGCTTGTGGGGTTTTAATCAAATGATTAACCTAGCCGTTTTTGCCAGTGGCAATGGTACTAATTTTGAAGCGATTGCCCAGGCTTGTCAAGACGGACAAATCCCCGCTGAGGTCAAGATTTTAATTTGTGATAAACCGAAAGCTTACGTGCTTGAACGAGCCAAAAAATATAACATTTTAACTAAAGTTGTCAAATTAAAAGATTATGCAAGTAAAGAGGAATATGAAACTCAAATTTGTGCCTATTTAGCTCCGTTAAACATCGATTTGATTTGTTTAGCTGGCTATATGAAGTTTTGTGGTCCAACTTTACTAAATGCCTATCCAAATAAAATAATTAATATTCACCCCGCCCTACTTCCTGCCTTCAAGGGAGCTCATGCTATCTTAGATGCATATAACTACGGAGTTAAGGTTTACGGGGTTACTATTCACTATGTTTCACCTGAAATTGATGGAGGTAAGATTATCAGTCAAGCCACTATTGATTACCATGAAGGTGATACCCTAGATGAAATTGAAACAAAAATTCATGCTTTAGAACATATTTTATATGTTAAAACAATAAATAAACTAATAAAAGAGGGATTGTAAAATGCGTGCATTAATAAGTGTTAGTGATAAAACTAATTTAGTAGAATTTGCTAGTCAATTAGTTGAATTAGGCTTTGAAATTATTGCGACTGGTGGAACTAAAAAAGCGCTAGATGAAGCCAATATTAAAACAATTTATATTGAAGATGTAACTGGATTCCCAGAAATACTAGATGGCAGAGTAAAAACCTTACACCCAGCTATTCATGGTGGTCTTTTAGCTAAAAGAGATAATAAAAGCCATATGGAAGCTTTAGCTAAACTACATATAGAAACAATTGATTTACTTTGTGTAAATTTATACCCTTTTAAACAAACTATTAAAAATCCAAATGTTACATTAGCTGAAGCAACTGAACAAATTGATATCGGTGGTCCAAGCATGCTTAGAAGTGCCGCTAAAAACAACAAGTCTGTTTATGTTGTTTGCGATCCAGCTGATTATAGTTCAGTAATTGAACACTTAAAAGCTAAAGGTGACGACACTGAATTTAGATTACAACTTGCCGCTAAGGTCTTTGCTCATACCGCTTCTTATGATATTGCGATTGCTAACTATTTTGCTAAGCAAGTTGGTAATGATAGTAATCTCTTTATCGAAGCTAATAAGGTTAGTGACCTGCGTTATGGCGAAAACCCTCATCAAAAGGCTGCCTTCTACCGCGTTGGAGCTAAGGAAAGCTATTCTTTAGCTAATGCTTCTTTCCTGCAAGGTAAGGAATTATCTTACAATAATATAGCCGATGCTAATGCAGCTTTAATGATTACTAGTGAATTTAGTGAACCATTTGTTGTGGGCTTAAAGCATATGAACCCATGTGGGGCTGCTATTGGTAAAGATAATATTGAAGCTTGGAATAAAGCTTATGCTGCCGATCCTGTTTCTATTTTTGGTGGTATCGTTTGTACTAACCGTGAAGTTACCGAGGAACTAGCTCTTTTAATGAAGCCTGTCTTCCTTGAGGTTTTAATTGCTCCAAGTTTTACCGAAGGGGCTCGTAAGGTTTTAGCTAAAAAGAAAAACCTACGCGTTATTACTGTTGATATGTCTACTCTTAATCCTGAAGAACAATATGTCTCTGTTCATGGTGGCCTATTAAGACAAGATCAAGACATTAATGCTAATACTATTAAACTAACTAAGGAAATGAATGTTACTGGTATCAATTTAACCGATGAACAATTAAGTGACCTTTACTTTGCATGGCGTTTAGTAAAACATACTAAATCTAATGCTATTATTCTAGCAAGTAACGGGGCAACCTGCGGCGTTGGTGCTGGTCAAATGAATCGAATTGGTTCTTTAGAAATTGCTTATAAAGAAGCTGCTGAGTTCAATCACACCGCAAATCTTGTTTTAGCTAGTGATGGCTTCTTCCCATTTGCTGATTGTGTTGAATTTGCTGCTAAACATAATATTACGGCTATCGTTCAACCTGGTGGCTCAATTAGGGATGAAGAGAGTATTAAAGCCGCAAAAGAGGCTAATATTCCAATGCTATTTACAGGAAGGAGACATTTTAAACACTAATGGTTAAGGTACTAGTTATCGGTAGTGGTGGTCGTTGTGATGCCATTTGCCGCAAAATTAAAGAATCTGAATTAGTTGATTTTGTTTTCTGTGCTCCAGGTAATGCTGGTATTGCTAGACACGCCGTTAATATTCCTATTGGCGTAGAGGAAATTGATAAATTAGCAGAATTTGCGCTTAAAGAAAAAATTGATTTAACTATTGTTGGTCCTGAAGCTAGTCTATCTTTAGGAATTGTAGATAAATTTACTTCTCTTGGTCTCAAGATTTTTGGACCTACTAAAGCTGCCACAATGATTGAAAGCAGTAAGAGTTATGCTAAAGAATTAATGAAGAAATATCATATTCCTACGGCTAATTATGAAGTTTTTACCGACTATGAAGCAGCTTTAGCCTATATAAAAGATAAAAAATTACCAATTGTCTTAAAATATGATGGTCTTGCAGCCGGTAAAGGTGTTATAATAGCTAAGACAATGGAAGAGGCAAAGACCAATCTTTACGAAATGTTAGTTGATAAGGAGTTTGGGGAAGCCAAGGTTGTTATCGAAGACTTTTTAGAAGGGGAAGAATTTTCTTATATGTGCTTTGTTAATGGCACTAATGTTTATAAGATGATTCCTGCCCGCGATTATAAAAGAGTTTATGATAATGATTTAGGACCTAATACTGGTGGTATGGGAGCCTTCACAGCTTTACCTTTCTTAACCGAAAGTGATTGCGAGTATGCTTACCAAGAAATCATGGTTAAAGCAGCTAAAGCTTTAGTTGCTGAAGGTAGACCATTTATGGGTATCCTTTATGGTGGTCTAATCAAAACTGCCGATGGTATTAAGGTAATTGAATTTAATGCCCGCTTTGGTGATCCTGAAACTGAAGTTGTTCTCAGCTGTTTAGATAGTGACCTATACCAAAATATTTGTGATATTATGGCTGGTACTACTCCTAAGCTTATGTGGGATACTAGACCAACTCTTGGAGTGGTATTAACTAGCATTGGCTATCCTGGCCCATATAAAAAAGGCGTTAAGCTCTTTATTCCTGGTTTTGATGAAGGCTATGTTTACCATATGGGAACTAAAATTAGTGGCGAAGATATCGTAACTAATGGTGGAAGAGTCCTAATGGTCGTAGCTAGTGGCTACACCCTAGAGGAAGCTCGTATTAATGCCTACAATATGGTTAGTCAAATTGACACCAAAGAATTATATTATCGTAAGGATATTGGTTTAAAATTTATTTAGTCTCAGAGAAAGAGGATTTATATGACGATTGTAATTAGTGGAACAAAACTAGCAGCTAGTCGTAAAGAAACGCTAAAAGACGCCATAATTAAGGCTAAAGAAAAATATAATAGAGTACCTAAACTAGCTGTTATTTTAGTTGGTAATGATACCGGAAGCTTATCTTATGTTAAAGGTAAGGAAAAGGCTGCTTTAGAGGTAGGAATAGAAATTAATACCTATCACTATATGGATGATGTAACAGAAAAGGAACTAGAAGATAAAATCATTAGCTTAAATAATGATTCTTCTGTTGATGGCATCTTAGTTCAGCTTCCTCTACCTAAACATATTAAACAGGATAAAATAATTGATTTAGTTGCTCCAAGTAAAGACGTTGATGGTTTCCATCCTTATAACGTAGCTAGTCTTTATTTAAAGCATGAAGGTATTTTGCCTTGTACCCCTAAAGGCGTCATTGCAATACTTGATAGTAAAAACATTCCTATTGAAGGCAAAAGAGCGGTGGTAGTTGGCCGGTCAAATATTGTCGGCATGCCTTTAGCTAAAATGCTATTAGATCGGAATGCTACTGTGACTATTTGTCACTCCAAAACCAAAAATCTAGCTGAAATAACTAAAGAAGCGGATATTTTAATCGCTGCTTTAGGTAAACCTAAATTTATTAAAGATTATATGATTAAGGAAGGCGCAACAGTTATTGATGTTGGCGTTAATAGAGATCTTGAAACCAATAAGCTTTGTGGTGATGTGGATTTTGATAATGTAAGTCCTCACACTAGCTATATTACTAAGGTCCCTGGCGGGGTTGGACCAATGACTATTTGTTGTTTACTAGAAAATACCTATATTGCCTACCTAAATCATTTTAAAAAATAACCATTTAAGGAGTCTCGTATGATTGATAGATATCAAAGAAAAGAAATGGCTGCAATTTGGACTGATGAAGCTAAATTTAAAGCCTATTTAAAAGTTGAAATCGAAGCCTGTAAAGCTTGGTCAAAATTAGGCGTAATTCCTAAGGAAGATGTCGATTTAATCGAAAAAAATGCTAGTTTTGACGTAAATCGCATCAAAGAAATTGAGGAAGTAACTAGACATGATGTTGTTGCTTTCACGAGAGCGGTTTCTGAAACTCTTGGACCTGAAAGAAAATGGGTTCACTATGGTCTTACTTCTACTGATGTTGTCGATACAGCTAATGGCTATATTCTAAAACAAGCTAACCAAATTTTAAGAGCGGATATTTTAAAATTCTTAGATGTTTTAAAAGCCAAGGCCCTAGCCTACAAAAAGACTCCTTGTATTGGTAGAACTCATGGTATTCATGCTGATATTACTTATTTTGGTTTAAAATTTGTTTTATGGCATGAAGAAATGATGCGTAACTTAAAACGTTTTGATGAGGCTGCTAAACAAGTTGAAGCTGGTAAATTAAGTGGTGCCGTTGGTAACTTTTGTAATATTCCTCCTTTCATTCAGGAAGAGGTTTGTCACAATCTAGGCCTTGAAAGTGCTAAAGTTTCTACTCAAGTTTTACAACGTGATCGTCATGCCTATTATATGGCTACTTTAGCTGTTATTGGTTCAACTCTTGAACAAATGGCTACCGAAATAAGAAATCTACAAAGAACTGAAGTCCATGAAGCTGAGGAAGCCTTCAAAAAAGGACAAAAGGGTAGTTCAGCTATGCCACATAAGCGTAACCCTATCGGTTCTGAAAACATCTGTGGTTGTGCTAGAGTATTAAGAGGCTATATGGTTACAGCTTATGAAAATGTAGCGTTATGGCATGAAAGAGATATTTCTCATAGTTCAACCGAAAGAATTATCTTACCAGATGCTACTAGCTTACTTGATTATATGCTTAATCGTTTTTCTAACATTATTGAAAACTTAGTAGTTTATCCAGAAAAGATGTTAGCTGATATTTATATGACTAATAAAGTTATTTTTGCTCAAAGAGTTATGAATGCTTTAATCAATAAGGGTCTAGTTAGAGAAGAGGCTTATGACCTAGTTCAACCAATTGCGATGGAAGCCTATAACAATAATCTAGACTATGAGGAATTATTAAAGAAAAACCCTAAAGTATGCGAAAAATTAACTGTTAAAGAATTAGAAGATTGTTTTACTTTAGATTATTATTATAAAAATGTAGATTATATTTATGAAAAAGCCGGCATAAAGGAGGAATAATATGGCATTTGAAAATATTCGTGAAGGTTTAACTTTTGATGATGTATTACTTGTTCCCCAAAAATCTGAAGTTTTACCTGGAACTGTTAGTTTAAAAACCCATTTAACGAAAAATATCGAACTTAACATTCCTATCGTTTCAGCAGCTATGGATACCGTTACTGAATCTAAGCTAGCTATTGCTTTAGCTCGGGAAGGCGGTATTGGTTTCATTCATAAAAATATGAGTATTGAAGACCAAGCTAATGAAGTTGATTTAGTAAAGAGAAATGAAAGTGGTATGATCGCAAACCCTATCACTTTAAAACCTAATCAAACGGTTAAGGAAGCCTATGACATCATAACTAAATTTAAAATTGGTGGTCTTCCAGTCGTTGATGAACATAACAAATTAGTTGGTATCATTACTAGTAGAGATTTAAAATATATTGCCCATGATGAGACTATGGTTAGTGAGGTTATGACTAAAGAACATTTAGTTACTGCTACTGCTGGAACAAGTCTTAAGGAAGCTAGTAAAATTCTTTGGGAAAACCGAATCGAAAAACTTCCAATTGTTGATAAGGATTATCATTTAGTTGGCTTAATCACTAACAAGGATATCGATAATGCCTTAAATTATCCTAATGCTTGTAAGGACCAAAAAGGTCGTCTACGTTGTGGTGCCGCTGTTGGTGTTGGTCCAGAAACACTAGATAGAGTTAAAGCCTTAGTTGAAGCTGGCGTTGATGTTATTACAGTTGATAGTGCTCATGGTCATTCTAAAAATGTTATTGAAGTTATTAAGAAAATTAAGAAGGCTTTCCCTCATCTTGATTTAATTGCTGGTAATATTGTTACTAAAGAAGCTGCTGAAGCCTTAATTGAAGCTGGTGTTGATGCTGTTAAGGTTGGTATTGGACCTGGTTCTATTTGTACAACTAGAGTCATCGCCGGTGTCGGTGTACCACAAATAACTGCTGTCGCTGATGTAGCTGAATATTGTAAAAATAAAGGAATTTGTGTCATTGCTGATGGCGGTATCAAATTTAGTGGTGATATCGTTAAAGCTTTAGCCGCTGGTGGCGATTGTGTAATGCTTGGTTCTTTGTTAGCCGGTTGTGAGGAATCACCTGGTGATGAAGTTGTCTTCCAAGGTAGACGTTTTAAGGTTTACGTTGGTATGGGTAGCTTAGCCGCTATGAAACGGGGTTCAGCTGATCGTTATTTCCAGGCTAAAGAAACAACAACTAAAAAACTCGTTCCAGAAGGTATTGAAGGAAGAGTTGCTTATAAAGGCCAATTGGCTGATACGATTTATCAATTATGTGGTGGTATTAGATCTGGCATGGGCTATTGTGGAGCCGCAACCATTAAAGATTTACAAGCTCACCATGTCTTCATCAGAATCACTAATGCTGGTTTAAGAGAAAGTCATCCACATGACGTTGATATTACTGTTGAAGCACCAAACTATACAAAGTAGGTAATTTATGGAACACGAAAAAATATTAGTGCTCGACTTTGGTGGTCAATATAATCAATTGATTGCTCGTCGTGTTAGAGAATTAAATGTTTATTGTGAAGTTCATCCTTACACAATGAGCTTAGAAAAAATTAAAGAATATAAACCTAAAGGTATCATCTTCACTGGTGGTCCTAATAGCGTTTATTTAGCGGACTCTCCGCTAATTGATAAAGCTATCTTTGACCTTAACATTCCTATTTTAGGTATTTGTTATGGCTCTCAATTGATGGCTCACTTGCTTGGTGGCAAGGTAGAAAAAGCCCATGTTTCTGAATATGGTAAAACCGAAATCAATATTTTAGGTAATTCTAAATTATTTGATGATTGTCATAGACAAACTATTGTTTGGATGAGTCACACTGACTATATCAGTGAAGCTCCTAAAGATTTTGTCATTACTGCTTCTTCAGCTAACTGCCCAGTAGCTGCGATGGAAAATGCTGCTAAAAAGCTCTATGCCGTTCAATTCCACCCTGAAGTTATGCATAGTGTTGAAGGTAAGCAAATGCTTAAAAACTTTGTCACTTTGGTTTGCGGTTGCGTTGGTGACTGGCAAATGGCTAATTTCGTTAAACAAACTATTAAAGAATTAAAAGCTAAAATTGGTGATGGTAAAGTTTTATGTGCCTTATCTGGTGGGGTTGATAGTAGCGTTGCTGCTGTATTACTATCTAAAGCCGTTGGTAAACAATTAACCTGTGTCTTTGTTGATCATGGCTTATTAAGGAAAAATGAAGCTCAAGAGGTTGAGGAAGTATTTGGTCCTCAAGGTCCATATAAATTAAACTTCGTCAAAGTTGATGCAAGTGAAAGATTCTATAACGCCCTTAAAGGTGTAACTGAACCAGAACGTAAAAGAAAAATTATCGGTAGCGAATTTATTCACGTTTTTGAAGATGAAGCTAAAAAAATCGGTCATGTTGACTACCTAGTTCAAGGTACTATCTACCCTGACGTCATCGAATCTGGACTTGGTAAGTCAGCCGTGATCAAGTCTCACCATAACGTTGGTGGTCTTCCTTCTGTAGTTGATTTTAAAGAAATAATTGAACCTTTAAGACTATTATTTAAGGATGAAGTTAGAAAGGTTGGTTTAGAATTAGGTATTCCAGAAAACCTAGTATATCGTCAACCATTCCCAGGTCCAGGCTTAGGTATTAGAATTATTGGGGAAGTAACTAAAGAAAAGGTTAGAATTGTTCAAGAAGCTGATGCTATTTACCGGGAAGAATTAGCTAAATCTGGAGTGGCTAAAAATCTTGGCCAATATTTTGCGGCCTTAACTAATATGCAATCTGTTGGCGTTATGGGTGATGAAAGAACCTATGAATACGCCATTGCTTTAAGAGCTGTTAATACTAGTGATTTCATGACAGCTGATTGGGCAAGAATTCCATTTGAAGTAATGGATATTATTTCTAGACGAATTGTCAATGAAGTTAAAGGGGTAAATAGAGTACTCTACGACTTTACTTCTAAACCACCAGCAACTATTGAATTTGAATAATATAAATAGTTAAAGTGCTCACCTTGATTGAGCACTTTTTATATCTTCTATTATACTGAGAGTTTAAAATGATAAAAGAAATTTTAGAACAAGATAAAAAACAAAATATTGCCAGAAAAATACTAGAAGCATTACCGGAATGGTTTGGTATTGAAGAGGATAGAGAAGAGTATAACCATAATAGTAAAAAACAACCATTCTTTTCCTATTATGAAAGTAACAAGCCTTTAGGCTTTATATGTCTTAAAATAAACAGTAAGGATACAATAGAAATTGCAATAATTGGAATATTAAAAGAATATCAACGTAAGGGAATTGGTAAGCAACTATTTCTAAAGGCGAAGGAACATGCAATGCAAATGGGTTTTTCCTTTATGCAAGTAAAAACAGTACAAAAAGGATATTATAAGCAATATGATAATACCAACCAATTTTATATCAACCTTGGTTTTAAAGAGTTTGAAGTTTTCCCCAACCTTTGGAATGAAAAGAATCCGTGTCAAATATATGTTATGTCTTTAAAATAGAATCTTTTCTATTTTTTAGTTACTTGACATAATACCTTATTATCAATATAATGATGTCTATCTTAAAATACAATTTGACTAAAAAGGAGAAATCATGAAAAAATATTTGAATTGGACCATAATCTACACTATTTTAGCTTTAGTAGGTGGCGTATTTTATCGTGAATTTACTAAATTTAATGAATTTACAGATCGAGCAGCCTTAGGCTTTATACACACCCATTATTTTATGTTAGGAATGTTCTTCTTCTTAATTTTATTCTTATTAGAAAAGAACTTCGCTTTTACAAGAACTAAGACTAAAAGAATACTAATTTGTTATCACGTTGGTCTTAATTTAACTGTTCTGATGTTACTTATTAGAGGTATCACTCAAGTCTTAGGAACAGATATCTCTAGTGGTTTAAATGCTGCCCTATCCGGTATAGCTGGTATTGGTCATATTATTCTTGGCGTGAGTCTAGTACTTGTCTTATTAGAAATTAGACACGGCGCCCTAAGTAAAAAAGAATAATTTTAAAATCTCTAGCCACAAAACTAGAGATTTTTTTACATTCTATTCTTATCGCCCCATTCGCACATACTATCTAAAATAGGAATTAAAGATTCACCTCTTTTAGTCAAACTATATTCCACCTTAGGCGGAATTTGTGGATATTCCTTCCGGTTAACTAGACCATCCGCTTCTAGTTCTTTTAGTGTTTGGCTTAGAGTTTTATAAGAAATAGATTTAATATATTTTTTTAGTTCATTAAACCTAACTATTTTATATTCCATTAAGGCATATAAAATAAACATCTTATATTTGCCTTGAATTAAAGACATTGTATAACTAAAACCAGTCTCAACTAATTTAGCATCTCTAATACAATTAGTACCCATTTTTACACTCTCCTTTTGGTAAGTATCGTACTTAAATGTGCGTACTTGCTAATCTAAGCATTCTTGCTATAATTTTATTAGTAAATGACAAATAAGTCAATTCAATTTACTAAAAGGAGAAATTATAATGACCAAAGATTTAGGAGTAAAACCTTATTTGTTTCCAATGCCAACTTACATGATTGGAACTTATAACGATGATAATAGTGTTGATGTAATGATGATGGCTTGGGGTGGCATTTGCGCTATGGATATGGTAGCTTTAAACCTCGAAGAAGACCACAAAACAGTAGCTAATCTAAAAGCTAAAAAAGCCTTTACTTTAGCCATTCCTGGCATTGATACCTTAAAGGAATCTGATTATCTGGGCTTAGTTAGTGCTAACAAGGTTAAAGACAAATTTACCCACACTAAATTACATGCCGTAAAGAGCACAAGAGTTGATGCACCTATCATTCTTGAGTATCCCGTTACCCTTGAATGCGAGGTAGTAGAAATGCAAAATCAACCTTATGGTCTAAGAGTCTTAGGTAAGATTAAAAATGTAATTGTTGACACTAAAGTGTTAGATGAAAAAGGCCAAATTGATGTTGCTAAAATCAAAGCCTTTGCCTTTGACCAAGTACATTATGGCTATTATGAAGTAGGTAATAAAGTTGGTCAAGCTTGGCAAAGTGGTCAAGTATTTAAAAAATAATAACGTATCCTAAAGTCTAGTTTAAAGCTAGACTTTTTCTTAAGAAAAAGTAATTTTACTCTTTACAAAGTCCGTTTTTTTTATAAAATATCTAGTGAAAAGGAAAGAGGTAATAGAGATGAAAATAGGTGTTGTCGATGTTGGGGGAGGTCTACGTGATATATACGGGGTAGGCATCTTTGATTTTTGTTTGGATAATAATTTAAATTTTGATTTAGGTATTGGTGTTTCAGCTGGGGGTGCTAATTTAGCTTCCTTCGTGGCAAGGCAAAGAGGCCGTAATTATAAATTCTATACCGAATATTCGTTTAGACATAAATATATGAGCTTACGTAATTACATTTTACACCGTTCTTTTGTCGATTTAGATTATGTTTATAGTACGCTTAGTAACTCAAATGGCGAATACCCTCTTGATTATCCGACTTTTGTCAAAAATAACAATCCACCCGTTCAACGGGTGGTATTTAGGCTCCCCTATAAGGGCCTATAACTTCACAAGCCCCTTAA
>CALUXJ010000039.1 GCA_944324725.1 uncultured Acholeplasmatales bacterium | reverse complement strand
TTTATGGAGGATATCATGGTAGAAGAAAGAAACATAAATAATACCGATGAAGAAGGTGTAAGCCTTGGTGAGATTTGCTCTTTAAATATAAGAAAAAAGATTTTAGGTCTTATTATATTTATTGTATTAGCTATTTTATCTTTTGTTGCTATTTTGATATATAGTGGTAGACAAAAAGAATATGTTATAAATTTTGATTATGGTACTACTCCTAATTTAAGTTCCGGAACCTATTTAGATGGTTCTGTATTTAATTATTTAAATATTGTTAGTGAAACAACACTAAACTATGTTAAAGAAAATAGTGATCAATATAATGATTTAGATATTCCTAGTATGCTAAAAAGTATCTCTATATCTAAAACTATTAGTTCTGAAACGATTGGTGATGAAACAGTTGTAACAGATAATTATTACGTTATTAAAGTATCCGCTAATGAATTTGCTAGTGTTGAACAAGCTAAAAACTTTTTAATTGATTTAGTTAATCTACCTTTAAAAAAGAATGAAGTATTTTTAAATAATTTAGATTTTGAAGGTAACTATACTTTAATCAATAACTCTTTAACTTATGAAGAAGAGGTCTCTTATTTACAAAGCCAAGTAAGTTTAATTAGTAATGGTTACGCTAGTCTAATTGATACATTTGGTAATATTAACGTTTATATGGAAGAAACTGATTCAGGTTTAGTTATGACCACAAGTGAATCTTCAACTTATAGCTTATCTCAATTACAAAATAAATTTAAAACAGGTTTAGGAAATTTTAACTACAGTTATTTAGACTATATTTTAGAGGCTAATAATTATGTTAAATTAGATGCTAATGGAAGTGCTGATTATTATGTTTCTTTATATACTTCAAGAATTAGTGCTTTAGAGAATCAAAATACCATTTTAACCAAAAGAATTGAGTCTTTAACAAGTCAAATTAATGGTGTTATGCAAGGTCAAAGCTTTATTGATTCTTCAGCATTGTCTAGTTTAGTTAATGAGCGTAGTGGTTATGAACAAGATTTAATTTCTAATCAAACAGAATTAGAACGAATGAATAAGGTGTTAGAACGTATTGAGACTGAAGCTGCAAAGCCTGAAGGTGAACGTTTCTTGACAGACATTGCTTTTGGTGAATCATTAGATGATTTATATAGCTATATTAAGGCTGAGACTACTACATATACTTCAGTTTATAAAGAATTATATGATAGAATAATGCAAGTTAATTATCGTCAAGCTAATGTTATTGCTACAGATGGTGGTATTTCAATAGCTATTAATATTGGCATTAGTATAGTTTTAGGTTTAATCGTAGGATGCTTAGTAGCTGGTATTGCTGGTTATAATAGTACTAAAAAAAGACAGACAATTGACATCAAAACCCCAGAAAGTGTAAACAAAGAATAATAATTTATCCTCATAAGCTTAAAATGTTTATTTAGGCTTATGAGGTTTTTTTAAAGAAAAATTGAGAGGTACAAAATGCGAGAACAAATTTTAAAGGCTTTAGATAGACTAGATAATTTTATTAATAAACTTGCAATTAAAAGCTAAAAGATTTATTAGCTTTTTTAAATTTTTTATTGGTCTATTATTGCATTTATCTAAAATTAGCTTATAATTATTACGTTGTTTTTAGGGGTGAAAAAATGGATTCTTTAAAAGAACATCTAATCTTTTTTTGGAAGAAGAATGTTGTATTAATCATAGCTATTATACTAGCTGCCATTACTTGCTTTTTTGTTCCATTTGACAAAGAGTATTTAGGCTATTTTGATTTAAAGACTTTAGCATGCTTGTTTTGTACATTAGCGGTTGTCAGTGCCTTTAGAAATATTCATTTCTTTTCTTGGCTAGCTGATATTATAATTAAACGTTTTGGTAATACGCGAAATGCCATTGCCGCCTTAATCTTTATTACTTATTTTGGTTCAATGATTATGGCTAATGATATGGCCTTAGTTACTTTTTTACCACTTGGTTATTTTGTCTTATCAAGCTGTAATAAGAAGAAGTATTATGCCTTTACCTTTATTATGCAAAACATTGCCGCTAATTTAGGTGGTATGTTAACTCCATTTGGTAATCCACAAAACCTATACATTTACTCTTACTTTAATGTTGAGTTTGGTGAATTCATTAAAATTATGGTTATCCCTTTTGCGGTAGCTTTAGTTTTAATTATTGCTTCCTGTTTTTTTGTTAAAAAAGAACCAATTCAAGTTGAATATTCAGTATTGAATCAACCTAAGCCTTGGCGCGTTATAGTTTATAGTTTACTATTTATTATTTCTATTTTAATTGTCTTTGGTGTCTTCCCCTATTACTATGGTTTAATCGCAGTTATTGTAGCCTTATTAATAGTTGATTATAAATCTTTCTTTGGGGTAGATTATGGCTTACTTTTGACCTTTGTTGCTTTCTTTATCTTCTCAGGTAATCTAGCAAGAATTGATGCGATTAGAAATGTTTTTGAAACCCTACTTAATAAATCAGTCTTAGTATTTAGTACCTTATCTTGTCAGTTTATTAGTAATGTACCATCAGCTATTTTATTATCAAAATTTACCACTAATTACCCAGCTTTATTGATAGGTGTTAATATCGGTGGTTTAGGTACACCAATTGCTTCCCTAGCTAGTTTAATCACGCTAAATCATTACCGGAAGGTAAATCCAGGTCATACTAAAAACTATTTATTGATGTTTTTAGGTATTAATTATCTATTCTTAATTATTTTATTAATAGTTTCTTATTTTATAGTATAATGTAGATGAAAAACATCTACATTCAGATTGTTGACAAAGCGATTATTTAGACAGTCATTTAGACTGAAAAAATAGGATTCTCTAAAATCCGTGATGTAGTATCTAATTTACATCTATAAAATATGTGGTGTATTAGCTATAAACAACGTGATGTGATTTACAACTATAAATATCGTGATGTATATAGAACTATAAAATGAAATGGAGTGGTACAAACAAAATGTATCACTCCATTTTTTACGAAGACAAATATTGATTTTTTATTTTTTTGTATATTTACCTCGTTCTCTACCAAGGTATTTATTTGTTTCCTCTTTACGATTATATAATATAGGTGCATCATCATTTATAACGTACATAATTCTATTGCGCATTCGATAAAAATTTTTAGCTCCATACGCTAATCTATAAAGTGTTTTGATATCACGATTAACACGTTCCATAGGACCATTTGATATTCTGCGATTATCTATCCTAGTAAATGAATTTACTATTTCAGTACTCCAATTTTCTAACATTTTCCATACCTTGATATATTCATTAATTTGTGAAGCTTTGAATTTTAACATAAGCTCATTTAACCATTCTTTAGCATTATTAATGTTAGCACACTCATTGAAATTACGATATTCGTGTAATAACCAATAGGCATCATATAGTGATGAATCGATTGATAGCATATAGTCTATTATCTCATACGCATTCATATATTGGCCTTGCCGATTAATCTTGAATCTTTTATAACTAATTTTAGCTCTATCTTTTATAAGTAATCTATAGAATCTTTTAAACAACCAATAATAATTGTCGTTACGATATTTTAAATGAGTATATTTGTTCATTATTCTAATTCTAATTTGATGGAAAGCCAAACGGATGTTTTTTATAACATGAAAACTATCAGCGCAAATTAAGGCATTTGGTAGGCATTTCTTGGCAATTATACGATAAGTATCATATAAATCGATAGAAAAATAACGAACCATTTTACGCTCATTTAAACTAATACGATAAAAATATTCTTCCAAAGAATTAAGTCTTCTAGAGTCTAAAATATCAATTATTTTATGATTAAACGATCAAACATTATAAAACAATATTTGTGATAGGTTAAACGTTTGGAATAGACTTCATCAACGGCTAAAACGACTGGTAACTTTAATCTTTCTAAATCAATTTTTTTATCAAATAAATTAGTTACATAGGTTGGCGAAACATTAAATTCTTTGGCTACAAAAGTATATGTTTTAGTCGTATTCTTTAAAGCAAAAAGTATCTTATAATCTTTTTGAATCATTGTAGTTCGTTGGGAATCGATAAAGGGATTTTTCTCTTTAAAATGTCTATTACAAATCTTACATTTTATTACTCTACGATAAAGCTTAAGTGTAATATTTTTTTCTAGAGATGAAAAATATTTTAATAGTTGTGATCTAGAACCACGAATTATAAATTTATTTGAATTGCAGTATGGACAAATGTAAGAATCACGTTTTAATAAGTGAACAATTATGGTATGATTATTAGTGGCAGGATTAAAGGAATCATATGATTTTTCCTCATCAATTCCAATATAATCTAAGCCATATCTTTTAATGGATTCAAAATCCAAAATAAATCCTCCTTTGTATGAATGTCTTCGCAAACATTATTGTACAAGGAGGATTATTTTTTCTACAATATACATCACATAATTTAAAGATTTAGACTACACCACATATTTTATAGTCATAGTATAACACATCACGTAATTTAATATACTAAAAATAGTCGCTTTGTCAACAATCTGACTCTACTAAGCTAAATTAGTAGAGTTTTTTTGTAAAATTTTTGTCAAGTTATTATTTTATTTTTAATTTTGTGCTATACTAATAATGCTCAAGTAAAAGGAGATAAAACTTTATAAAAGAAAGGGTGGAAAAATATGAAAAAGCTTATGGCATTATTGACTACAATAGTGCTAGCCATCTTTCTTTTTGGCTGTGATGGTAATACTGAATTAGCCTTAAAGATTGAAGGTATTAGGGGACATACCGATGCACTTATTAACAACGAAGAAGGCATAGTCTCTTTTAGTGTTGATCCAAGCGTATCAACTTTCGATATTGCCGATATTATTTTACCTGAAGATGTCGAAGTTAACGTTTACGCTGATGCTGAACACACATCGCCATTAGATGGTGTATTAAGTCTTGAAGAAGGGCTAAATACTTACTATTTATCCTTATATATTGGCGATGATGATCTTCTTAATGCTAGTTGGACTTTAGAAATTACACGTTTGAATTTAAGTGTAACTAATATAGAAGTAAAATCTTTACAAAATACTTATAGCCTAGGAGAGGGCTTTACAAATGGTGTTTTGTTAGTTACTTATCAAGGAGGTTCAACTAAGGAAGTTACTTTAACGGAAGCTATGGTAACTGGTTTTGATACTTCAACAGTTGGTACTAAAACTTTAACTATCACTTATGAAGATGTCACAACTACCTATAGTTATGAAGTAGTAAATGAAGTTACAGCAATTGCCGTTAAAGAATTAGCTAACGAATATTTTGTTGGTGATAGTTTTGTTGCAGGTCTTTTAACTGTAACATATGCTGATAAGTCAAGTGAAGAAATTACTTTAACTGAAGCTATGGTAACTGGTTTTGATACTACTACAGTTGGTACTAAGACTTTAACTATTACTTATGGTAGTAAGACAATTAGTTATGATATTGAAGTTAAAGAAAATGGGGTAGCTAGTATTAAAGTTCTTACTTTAAAACAAAACTACTTTGTTGGTGATGCTTTTGAAGAAGGTACTTTAGAAGTAACATATGCAAAAGGTAATAAGGAAACCATTGCTTTAACAAGTGACTTAGTTACAGGCTTTGATACTACAACAGCAGGTAATAAGACATTAACCATTACTTACGATGGAGTTACAACTACTTATGACATTAGTGTTATAGAAGATACTGTTGTAGCTATGCAAGAAGCAGAATTTAGTTATAATTACTTTGTTGGTGATACATTTGTACCAGCTAAGTTAAACGTTACTTATGCTAGTGGAAAGAATGAAGAAGTTGTTTTGACAAAAACTATGGTAACAGGTTTTGATACAACTACAGCAGGTAGTAAAGCTTTGACCATTACTTATGAAGGTTATATTATTAACGTTACTATTACTGTTAGTGAAGTTACTTTAACAAGCATTGAGGTTAAGGAATTAAAGACCAACTACTTTATTGACGATGAGTTTGTAACAGGAATCCTCACTCTAACTTATGATAACGATGATATTATCGAGGTATCTTTAACCGAAGCTATGGTTACCGGCTTTGACACTGAAACAGCCGGTGTAAAGACTTTAACTATTACTTATGGTGGTTTAACTATAACCTATGAAATTAGTGTTTTAGAAGATACTTTAGAAAGTATTGCAGTTAAGGGCCTTAAAGATACCTACTATGTAGGTACTACTTTTGAAAATGGAACTTTAACTCTTACTTATTTAAGTGGTAAAACAAAAGAAGTAGCTTTAACTGAGGCTATGGTCACTGGATTTAAAACTACTGAGGTTGGAACAGTTGAAATAACTATTACTTATGAAGATGCTACTACAACCTATACTATTAATGTAGTACCTGATGAAGTTAGAGAGATTGCCGTACTAAGCTTAGAAAATGCTTATTTAATTGGTGATGAATTTGTAGAAGGTAAGCTTGCTGTAACTTATGTTAGTGGTAAGAGTGAAGAAATAGCTTTAACAGAAGCTATGGTAACAGGTTTTGATACGGCAACAGCAGGAACCAAAACTTTAACGATTACCTATGAAGGTAAGACTTTAGAATATGCTTATACTGTTTCCGATGAGGTCGTAAATGTTGAAGTTAAAGATTTAGAAAATACTTATTATGTTGGTCAAGCCTTAGGAAAAGATGGTAAATTAGTACTTACCTATGCTGGTGGTTCTACTAAAGAAATTCCTATTACACCTGAAATGGTAATTGGCTTTAATAGTAATAAGATTGGAAAACAAACTTTAGTTATTTCCTATGATGAATATAAACTAAGCTATGAGATTACAATTCAAGCTGATGTTATTGTAAGTATTGCCACTAAAGGTCTAGCTGATTCCTACTATAGTTGGGATATGTCTTCAATTTCAGAAGGCAAATTAGAATTAACTTACGCTAGTGGTGCTACCAAAGAAATTAGTATTCAAGAGGCTACTATTAGTAATCAGGAAACAATTGAAACGACTGATAGTTATATCAAATATGAGATAGAATTTACTTATAGTGGTTTAACAACTACTTATCAAGTTACTATCTTAATGGATAAGGTTGTTGAGATTAAGGCCGATTTAAATACTACTTATTATTTAAATCAAGTTCTAGATTTTAATACTAAGCTTACTTTAATTTATGCAAGTGGTCATGAAGATGAAACTACCATAATTCAGGCTCAAGTAAATGGCTTTGATACTTCAAGTTTAGGTGAAAAAATAGTAACTATTAGTTATTCTGGTATTGAACAAGAAATTACAATCACAGTTGTTGAAGATACAGTAGAAAGTATTAATGTTTTAGAAGCTAAAAATAACTACTATGTTGGTGAAGATTATGAAGTTATTGTCGTAGAAGTCGTTTATGCTAGTGGTAATATTTCTTCAGCTGACGTACCATTAGAGATGATTTCTGGTTTTGATACTGAAACAGCCGGCACTAAAACTTTAACTATCACTATAGATGGTGTTAGCAAAGAAATTACAATTACAGTTGTTGAAGATGAAGTAAGAAAATTAACTATTGTTGATGCTAAGGATAGTTACTTTGTTGGTGATGATTATGTAGAAGGTCTAGTAGAAGTTGTTTATACAAGTGGTAAAGTAGAAAAAGTTCCGTTAACTTTAGATATGGTTGCCGGCTTTGACACTGAAACAGCCGGTGTAAAGACTTTAACAGTTACTTATAAAGACTTTACAACTAAATATGACATTACGGTTAATGAAGATGTAATTGTAAGTATTGAAGAAGAAAACTTCACTTATACTTACTTTGTTGGAGATGAATTTATCCCAGCTAATTTAATTGTTACTTATGCAAGTGGTAAAGTAGATGAAGTTCCACTAACTTTAGAGATGATTTCTGGTTTTGATACGGCAGAAGCTGGAACTAAAGCTTTAACTATTATTTATGAAGGCTTAGAATTAACTATTCAAATCAACGTAGCAGAAATGCCTTTATCAACAATTGAAATTATAGATGTCCAAAAATCATATTATGTTGGTGAAGACTTCGTACCTGGTACATTAAGACTTATTTATGAAGATGGTTCTAGTATTGAAGTTGCTCTAACCAAAGCTATGTTAGAAGGCTTTGATACTTCTACAACAGGTTCTAAGACAATTATTGTAAATTATGGCTCAGCTATAACTGAATTCATAATTGAAGTTATACCAGATAATGTAGAGTTTCTAGAGTTCATTGAAATTAAAAATGTTTATTATATTGGTGAAGAATTTGCCAATATTAAGGCTAATGTTCATTATCAAAGTGGTAAGGTAGAAGAAATTACAATTACTGCCGATATGGTAGAAGATTTCTATACTGATTATGAAACAGTTTCATATGCTACAATTATAATAGGTGACTTTAAAGAACAATTTGAATATGAAGTAAGAGTTGATAAGATAACTGGTATCACTAATATTAGTATACCTAAGACCTATTATATAGGCGATGAGTTTGTTGAAGGTACAATGGATATTACTTACGAGAGTGGTAAAGTAGAAACTGTTCCTTTAACTAGTGACCTTGTTCCTGATTTTGATACTAGTAGCATTGGTACAAAGACGATACAAATTCTTTACTTTACAGATTATGACAAATTATCTGTTCCATTTGATATTGAAGTTGTTGAACCAGCCATTGCAAGTATTAAAGTTAAGTCATTAAAGGCTACTTATTATGTTGGTGATAAATTTAGTTCAGGTATTTTAACTGTTACTTACGTTAATGATTTAAGCTCTGATATCACTTTAACTGAAGATATGGTAGAAGGCTTTACAACCGACAAATTAGGTGCTAAGACTTTAACCATTACTTATAAAGAACACACAACAACTTATGAAATTATGGTAGTTGATGATGAAGTTGTTTCTATTGGTATTGCTGATTTAGCTAATCAATATTATGTTAATGATGAATTTGTAACAGGTAGCTTAGCTTTAATTTATGCAAGTGGTAAGAAGGAAGTTATTGACCTATCATTAGATATGGTTCTTGGCTTTACCACTCAAGTTGCCGGTTACTATACAATGACTATCGTTTATAACAACTTAACAACAAGCTATGATTATGTTGTTTTAGATCCAGTTATTGATGATGCCTTTGTGTTACCTGAAAAGAGTACCCTAGATGTTGAAACTGTTAAAGAATTAATTTGGCATGTTATGGCTATGGGTCCACATGAAGAATATAAGACCTACGAAGAAAATTATGAATACTGTAAGAGTCTTTATAACGTTGACTGGGCTTCTGAGTTTAAGAATTATTTAGAGCTTGCTGGTGTAACTACTGATGATATTAATTTATTCATAAGTATCATTACAGAAAATCTAACAACAATTGTTTATGATTATGCTTATAATGAAATGGCAAACTCTTCAGATGGTAAATCACTTGAAAGACTTGAAGCTGTTTTATCGGATGAGAATTTAGACATTGCTAAGGATGTTATTAGTAGAATCTTATCAATTCTAGATAAGAATCAATGGACTATCCTTGTTACTTATTTATTCCAAAATATGGGTAGTGGACTTGGTCTAAACGATAACTATAGCACCTATATTGGTCAATTAATAGATCTTTCTTTAGGTGATTATAATGACTATTTAAAAGAATCAGGGGCTAACAAGGGTGTTACAGACTTTATTGATGGTATTTTAGCTTTCAATAGAGAATATACTTTCAAGTATGAAGATATTTATACTATTGTAGATCTAGGCTACAACATTATTGCTAGTGTTTGTCAAATAGCTAATGAAGACATTAGAACGATTGTTCTTAATTCTGTTAAGATGATTGTATTTAATGAATTTACAACAGCTGATTTAGTAGATTTAATTCAAGCGGCATGTAATGCTTTAGAGGTTATTCAAAAGGAAACTAATAATTTTGCTGGTTTAACCGCTACTTTATCTACTGTTTCTAATTTCATGAATAAATTAAGCGATCCAGGCTATGCAATTTCTATGAATGTTTTAGAACTTGTTAAGGGTGCTATAAAATATTTAGATGTTATCATCGGTGTTGCTAGATCAATGGATACAGTAATTATTGATACAATAATGAATATTCAAACCGCTATGAATGAAAGTGATGGTAGCTCTTTAATAAGAATTTCTAAAACGATTAGTCCGTTAGCTGAGGTATTATATACCGATAACGCTTTAAATGCCGCTCTAAGTGAATTAGGATATAAAGCTATTAACCTACCTAATAATAAATCATTTGATAAATTATTAGCTTTAATAATTAAGGCTAGAGAATTAGATGAGACTAATGAAGCTGATTCTTTTAGTGTCTTTGAAGAATTCGATGCTATCTTATCTGATGCTAGACTTATGCCTTATACTAGTAGAGGTTATATGGCTTTAATTAAAGCTGATGCTACTACGGAAGAAATTTATGCTGCTTTAGCTGATTACTATCAATCTTTTGTTTACCAGGATGATGCAAATCAAATTAATACAAATATTCAAATAAATTCAACTAATGTGATAATTGATACTAACCGTGATCCAGGTGTTCATGAAGGTTATGTCATTGCAGAAGGTCTTCGTTACTATTTCAATTATTTCTTATATGATGATAGTACTAAATTTGAAGTTTCCAATATTAATTTTAGTAGGATTACTAGTGAGCTATTCTTAGTTGCTTTAGATAGTAATTCATTAGATGATTATAGTTATGATATATATAGTAGTCAGTTGAATTATGCAGGTATTGATACTATTCTTAATAATATTAGTGTTACTATAACTAGTGGAAATTTATTTAATTTCATTTATCTTTATGGTCGTGATTTTGACTATGAATTCATCTTAGATTCAAGTTCAGTTGGTCTTAAGATGGGCTACATTCAACTTACTGGTCCAGTAACATTTAGCATTCCTTTTGAATATTATGTTTATGATAGTGCTAATCCAACAGTAACTGATTTTGGTAATCTAATTGTCCAAACAAGTAACAGCTCAGCAGAATATGACAAGGATGAAGTAATTAAAATTGGTCAAAATACAACAATTGAGAATTTAAGATTAGATTATGTCCTTGTTAATTTTAAAGAACAAATTAAAGATATTTCTTTTGCTAAAGAAGATATTGCTAAACTTGACACAACAACTCTTGGTAGTCATACCGTAAATTTAATTATTTATTCAGGTGAGAAAGCTTTAGCTACCTATGAATTTACGTATGAAGTTGTTCTTGATAAGGAATTATATCAATTGAGAGAACTTGAGTTAAATCAAGCAGTTTTCGTTAAAGAGAGTAATATAGTATTACCTGATACTACTAGATTAGAATATAGTAACTATATGTTTGAAGGTTATAATACTATTACCTTCTCTGGTTTAAAAGAATATATAAAGAAATACTATGATGTTACTGCTATAGTTAGACTTAGTGTTGGTGCGGAAGATAGCAATTCTGATTATATAAACTACCCAGAAATAATTCTAGAAATTGTTTCCGGTGATACAATTTATTTCTCTACTATTATAAAAAATGTTGGCGTTGTAGCTGATGAGTATTATGAGGCTTATACTGAAATTGAAGTTAATGAGACGGAATCTAACTTGGTAGCAGAAGATGTAAATAGCTTAACTGTTCAAGAATTAGTAGATAGTTTAGGTACTGTTACTTTGGTACAAAGATATGCAGGTAAGAGTGAAGAAATTAGTGGTGATATCTATAATCAATTAATTGCTAAAGGTATTACCATTATCTTTGAAACAAAGGAAATGGAATATGGTTTAACTTATTCAATTAGCTTTGATTATAAAGTCGTAAATATTTGGCTAAATTCTTCTAATTCAAGTAGCAGTGTATTAACAATTAATGCATATGCTAAGGAATATGAAAATACAGTTATTAGTATTGACTTTGATCTTTCAAATACATTAGTTTTATTTAATCTTTCTATTGAAGACATTAAGACAGCTTTAACATATTGTGCAAGTATTAATGTTGTATATCCTCTTCGTAAAGAAATTATTAGCGGTAATGACATCTTAAGTTTCTTAGATGAACATAAGTTTAATATCGATAGTATAGATGAATATGGTTATATAAATTATTCAATTGATAATTTTAAAGGTACTATTTACTCTCAACAAGTAACTGAACCTTGGTTCGATATATATCTAGACAGTGAAATTTATGTTAATGCTAATAGTACGGAAGAAGAGGTACGAAGTGCAATAATTAATAGTATTAGAACGCTTGACTTTGGTCGGTTTAGTATAACTAATACAAACTATATTGCTTATTTATTAAGTAATGCAGAAATTACATATGATAGTAGTAGTACTGGTAGAGTACAAGTTACAATTAGAATAGATAAGTCAGAAGCCAATATTGATATTTATCTATTTGATATATTCAATTTAGATTCATATTCTTTCTACCTAAATAAAGCTAATTGTTATTTCTTAGTTTGTGATGATGTACCAACTGTTGATTTAATAAAAGATCAAATCTATATTGAAACATGGTTTAATGATGGTGGACGATATGTATTTACACCAGCTGATATAGAGAAATTCTTTAGTGTTTATAAGTTAAAATTAGATGTAGAAAATAGTTTGGCTGTAATCTCTAATGAGGATAATTCGTTTAATAGACAGTTAGTTTATCAAGTAATATCAACTGAAGAAGCAAATCAAGTTGTAGAGATAGATTTGTCTAGTATGGGTAATAGAGTTAAATATGATTTGAATGGCAATGAATTTGAGAATGAAACGCATCTACTTATTGGTGACTATGATATTAATAATGTATTAAGTTATATTAATAGTATATTTGTTTCAACCCTTGTAAGTGATATAGATTATTATTCAAATTCTTTAGCTGATTTCATAAATCAATATGGTCAAATTACTAAACTTGCAGAAGACAAGTATGAGTTAGTTATCAATTATCGCAACTATTCTAAAACATTTGACTTCATCTTTGTTTCCCAAGAAGATACAATCTATTATGAAATGGGTTATGATTGTAAAGATCCAAACGCTGTTTTTCAAGGTGGAGATGCCAATAATTTGATTGATTTCTTAGCTTATCAATATTTTAGTGGTATGGAGATTCGTGGTTACTATGGCAATATTTATTTTTCTAATCCAGATGATATTAAGAATCTATTAAATGATTGTATTACTAAAGAAATTAGTTATAGTGCTTTTAGTAGAGAATATGCTATTATTTATCAATATGCTAGCATTAATATTTCTTTTAATGCCCAACCAGATTTAAATAGGCACCTAGAAGAGTTAGAATTTAGCTTAGATAGTGATGCCATTATTACTGATGGTGAAGTATCTGTTGATTTAGTAAAAGAACAATTGAAGGTTTATTTACAAGGTAATCTTCTAACAGCTGAACAAGTTGCTAGCGTTATTGACAATTACGATATTAATTTAGATACAATTGGCCAAGTTATTACAATTAATTATGGTGAAAAAACTATTGGTCAAATTAATTATCAAGTCTTAACTCTAGCTGAAGCATATGAATATACTTCAATTAGTCCAGAATTTTATGGAAACTATTTTGTAGTTAGTAACGATTTAGATGGAAATGTTCTTGAAAATGCTTATATTATTGCTACCGATTCTGAGGTTAGCCCTGACTATGCAATGAATAATGTTTTAGCCGGCTTTAGACTTGAAACTAATAAAACAATTAAACATCTAAATCGTGATTCAGATGAATATAATGAATTCTTGCTTAATTGTGTTTCTTTTGCGGATACAAATTCTAATAGAATTATGATGTACATTAACTATAGTTACAATGATTATAATTACCAAGTAGTATACACATTAATATTTGAAACATCTTATGTAAATCCAGTTATTGATTTCAGCTTTGATTTTAATGACAATAATGAATATTATGATAGTAATAGTATGGATATTAGAGAGTATTTAGCCACAAAAATTACATTGATTCGCTTACAATATCTAAACGGTAATGTTTTAGAGTATGGTAGTTATAGTGATATAGCTGAAATTTTAAGTAATTCTAATATTATAGAAGAAAGTGCCTCAACTAATCAAATTACTTATAGAATATGTTATGGCTATAGTAGTCAGTCAATAACTATTAATATTAAGCCTGATTTAATGAACAATTTAGCATTAATTGCTTTCTATTTACCAGATGGTTATATTACTACAAGTAATGCTGATGAAATAGTTACTGAGGATGATGTCATTAATTCTATTTCTTGTGAGCTTGAAGGATATAAGCTAACAAAAGAAGATATTGCTAGTATAATGCCATACTATAGAATATCTATTGATCAAGACTTAAAAGAAATAACTATTATCTATCAAGATGTAGAAATTGCCAATTTTACTTATAATATATCAATATTAGTTCAGTAAAAAATACCATCTAAATAGTTAATAAATTTAAACTATTCTAAGTTAGTAAAAAAGGGAGTGTGAAATAATTCGAATTTTATCGGATTAATTTCCACTCTTTTTTCTTTTGCCCTTAAAATACAAAT
>CALUXJ010000038.1 GCA_944324725.1 uncultured Acholeplasmatales bacterium | reverse complement strand
CACTACACTTGGCGGTAAATACCCGTGGTAGGACTTTCACCTACTAGATTAATGCCATGCCCGGCACACATAAAAAAGACCTATGCTAAAAAAAAATTTAGCATAAGTCTCGTTTTTTAAGATTGAGCCTGGTAAACCATTATGTAGACCAATCACCTGACGGCAAACTACTCCCTTATATGTGGGTACTATTTAAACGCTTATATTTTAACAAAAAAATTATAAAATGCAACTATTTTTTGAGTTAGAATCTGCTAATTTTATTGTAGTATATTTCTAATCACGAATTACTGATGATATATTTAAATACTGTTTCTTAAAGTATCTCCTAGTTATTAAATTAGACTATTGCCGCTTGATCTATTACTTATTTACTACTCATTAAAACAACATCTAGTTGATATTATTTAACGCAAAAACATATTTATTTGATATTTTGCAGACAAAATTACAACTTATAATTATCTTTAAATTATGTTGTAACTATGCTATAATTTAATCATCTTTAAAATAATTCTCCAATTTAGAGACTAAATTCTACTTTCTTGGGGTTTAATTTTTCTCTCTTTAAGATAGAATGTCATTGAGGTGATAGTTATGCAAGAATTAAAAATTGCAGATTTTTTACAAACTTTAAGAAAAGCCCACGGTTATACGCAACAAGAGGTGGCTGATCATCTGCATATCAGTAACAAAACCATTTCCAAATGGGAGACAGGGCAAGCTTTACCAGATATTCTTAGTCTTAAAGCTTTAGCAGAACTATATGATGTAACAGTAGATGAAATATTGAATGGTCAAAAAGACTTTAAGGAAAGTCCTAAAAAAGACAAGGCCATTAATAATTTACTCACAGCAAATGTAGGTAAAAAATTAAATTTCTACCTCTTAATCAGTGGTATTGTCTTCTTAATTGGTCTTTTAATTGATCTTGTTCTAAGTTCTTTTAATTATGATTTAGTTGGTTTTTTTATTAATTTTTTCATAGTTGGAATAGGCATCATTATTTATTTTCTTCCTTATATACTTATTAATAAGGAAGATTTGGAATACGCAACCTCAACAAAATTAAGAAATAATAATATTTTAACTAGTATTGTTGGTGGAAGTCTTCTATTGAGCTATTTAACATTATTTGCTTATCAATATTTAATTTTCCTTGCCATAATAATAGGTATTGGTTTTAGCTTTATAGCATATTATGCACTTATTAAAAACCCAGGCTCTAGCAAACTAATTAAGGCAAAAATAATTATTTTGCTTTTAGTTTGTTCTATAAATTTCTATAACATATTTTTTTATTTATTTGCCCCATTAGATAACATTTTAACAAAAGAACTACTCGGTCCAATTATCTATGCAAGGTTTATTGTTTTATTTATCATTTGTATTATAGTGACCATTGTCAGAAAATTTAAATCTATAATTCCTAGTATTACAACTTTAATGATAGGCTGTTCATTCATTATATTTCTTTATAGAGTCTCTGATTCTTCCGTTTTCTTAGTCTATTATTTTGCTAATCCTACTATATTAGTTGTGTTAGGTCTGACTTTATTTATTATTGATTGTATTTTAATTAACTATCGAAGAGATAATTCAGCAACTAAATGTATCCAAACAAAATATTTAAAACATATAATTAAAGGTTCTAATATATTAGCTAGCCTTTTAACCATCACTTTTGGTATTTGTTATTTTTTTGTCCCATATATAAATGCGAGTCCTAATGTTTTTGTTTATTACAATTTGAATACATTTTATAGTATTTTAATTTTTCTAGCCCTTTTCGTAATTACTCTAGCCCTACTTTTTATACCTATAATAAAGAATTTAGCTCCGACAATTCTTTTATTTGGCGTATGTATCTATACAAGCTATCTATTTGATGGTGTTTCTAAATCAGAAGCTGTATTCTTTGTTAATTTTGCTAACTATTCTGGTTTAGCTAGCATAATATTAGGTGTAGTATTACTTCTTCTTATAATTGCCATCCAAATTATAAAATTTATAAATCGCAAACGGATTACAAATACTTAAATACCCAAAAATCCCTAATTCATAACAAAATTAGGGATTTTATCTTTTTACATTATATTAATTTTTATCAGTTAAATATGTAAAATATCTAATAAACTATTTAACTTTATTACTTCTTTAGGAATACTAAAGAAAACTAAATCAGGAATCCAAACTGCTTGCATATTAGCTCTTAAAGCTGCTGTAATACCTGCTTCACTATCTTCTAAAACCATGCATCTTTCCGGTTTAATTTTTAAATGTTCACTAACATTTAAAAATATTTCTGGATTAGGCTTACTTTGCTTAAAGTCTTCACCACTAACAATATAGGAAAAATATGAAAGCAAATTAGTATCCTTTAAGTTATCAAGTATTAAATGTTTATCTGATGATGAAGCTACAGCAAGAGTCTTATTAATAGATTTTAAATAATTTAGACACTCAACTAGTCCCTTTTTAAGTGGTACTCCTTCTGTTCTTAATTCATGTTCTAATTTAATATTTCTTTCTTCCTTAAGCTTTGAATAATCTAAATTGGAATTATAATACTTTTTAAAAAGAATGGTTTGATCGGGAATATTTCTTCCTTTTATCTTATTTAAAAATTCTTGATTTGGAACTAAATTATGTTCTGTTAAGAGACTTTTCCAAATACGTTCAGCCATAATTTCTGTATCAAACATTAGGCCATCCATATCAAATATTACACAATCTATTTGATTAAAGATTGAATTTTTGTCCATACCTCATCTACCACTGGTATACCTTTCTCTAAATTCTCGGCTCTTGTTTTTGCTGATAGTTCGCCAGGATAATAAACTTCTCCTCCTTCTTTAACAGGAATAGAGGATTTAATGTCAGCTAGAATCTTTTCTACATAACTTTCTGTTTCGACCTTACTATTTACTTTGCTAGGATCAATGGCAATAAAGATTTGGGATAAACCGATTTCATCACCTAATTTAGTAATATCAGAAACACTATTTCCTCCACTTAAAACAGTAGCCATTAAGTCTAAAACCAAAGATAAGCCTGAACCTTTCCAATAACCAATAGGTAAGAAACGCTTCGTTTTTTCTAATTCTGTTGGATCGCAAGTTAAGTTACCATCAGAATCAAAACCACCTGGATATGGTAACTGCTTACCTGTTAAACGAGTTTGTTCAACCTTACCATAAGAGTATTGGCTAATAGCCATATCACATACAACGTGTTTACCATTAGCTCTTGGCACACCAATGACAAGTGGATTATTACCAAGCTTAGGATCCATACCACCCCATACTGGCATATTAGCCGTTGTGTTAGAAAAACAAATACCAATCATCCCTCTATCAGCAGCCTGAAAGCCATAAGTACCACCACGCATCCAGTGATTGGTATTTTTAAGCATAACAAGGCCAATGCCAAATTTAGCTGCTAAATCACAAGCCTTATCCATTGCTACTTTAGCGTTTAATGGACCAATACCTAAATTACCATTTAGTTTAATAAAAGCACCAAATTCCAATTCAACACTAACTTTGTTATGAGGATTTACCTCCCCTTTATCAATATAATCAATTAAGCGAGGAAATCTATTGGCTCCGTGTGAATACACTCCATCTAGACTATTAGTAGCAAAAATAGTAGCCAAATCTTTGGCATCACTGGTCGCTAAATCTCTACTTAATAAAATTTTTTCTAAAGTTTTTTCTAGTTCTTCATATTTAATTAACATGCTTTCACCTCATAAATATTATACAAAAATTTTTCCTCTAATACCACTTTTTCATTATAAATAACTAAAATTAAAAAGAGGTCCAAAAATTAGGACCGCTTCCATTAGTTTTTAGGCAAGAATGCAATTATAGTTGAACCAAATAAAATTACAAGCATCATAATGCCACTACTATCTTCTCTTTGTTCCCAAAAAAGATAAACTATGGCAAATATTTCTAATATAAGATACAACAACAAAGCTAAACCTCTTTTAAAACTTTTATCATAAAGAAAAAGTGTTAAAAGGAAAAAGAAATATAAAATAACAAATATTAATAAAACTTGTACCATATTTTCTCCTAAAAAAAACTAGTAGCTACAAGGAGCTACTAGCCTTTAAATCAAATATTAGCCTTCATAATGTGGGTCTTCTGCCATCTTTTTATATCTAGCATAACGACGTTGTGCATCAGATTTATTTAATTCTAATAATTCTTTTGCATGATCAGGGTTAATCTTAGTCAATTGAGCATAACGACCTTCATTTAATAAGAATGCTTCATACTTATCCCAATCAGGTTCTTTACAATCTAATGTGAACGGGTTCTTGCCTTCCTTAACTAAATCAGGATTGTATCTAAATGTTGGCCAATAACCACACTCTGTAGCTAATTTAGCTTCGTTTTGGCTCATGTATAAACCTTTCTTAATATTATGAGCAATACATGGTGCGTAAGCAATAACGATAGATGGACCATGATAAGCTTCAGCTTCTTGTAAAGCTTTAATTACTTGATTTTGGTTATAACCATGACAAATTTGAGCAACATATACATGACCATAACTCATAGCGATAGATGCTAAATCTTTCTTCTTTGTTGGTTTACCAGCAGCAGCGAACTTAGCAATAGCACCTAAACGACTAGATTTAGAAGCTTGACCACCAGTGTTAGAGTAAACTTCTGTATCAAGAACTAAGATGTTTACATCTTGGTTATTAGCGATAACATGATCTAGACCACCATAACCGATATCGTAAGCCCAACCATCACCACCAATAATCCATTGAGATGATTTAACGAAGTATTGTTTTAATTCAAGAATTTGTTTTGCATAAGGAGCATCAATTGCAGCTAAAGCAGCTTCTAATTTTGGAGCTAAAGCTAAAGTATAGCTTCCTTCTTCACGATGAGCAACCCAGTCTTCACATAATGCTTTAACATCAACTGGCATATTATCATAATTATTAACCATTTCAGTTTGAACACGATCACGCATAGTAGTATAAGCTACTTCCATACCGAAACCGAATTCAGCATTATCTTCGAATAATGAGTTAGCCCAAGCTGGACCACGACCATTAGCATCAGTTGTATATGGGCTAGATGGATATGAACCAGAGTAAATTGAAGAACAACCAGTAGCATTAGCTACCATCATTCTGTTACCGAATAATTGAGAAACAGCTTTAACATATGGAGTTTCACCGCAACCACCACAGGCACCACTGAACTCAAATAATGGTTTAGAGAATTGAACGTTCTTAGCATTCTTAGTACCAGCAACTTCTGATTTATAAGTTACATGGTTGTAATAATAATCAGCTAATTCAACTTCACCATTAGCACGAGCTTGAGCAATTGGATGACTAGTAAGAGCTTTAACCTTCTTAACAGAACCATCTTCGTTCTTGCCCATAGGTTTACCAGGACATACAGTTAAACATACGCCACAACCTGTACAATCTAATACTGATACAGAAATAGCATATTTATAACCTTTGAAGCCTGTTGCATCCAATAATTCAGCATTTTGAGGAGCAGCAGCTACTTCTTTTTCATCTAATAAGAATGGACGAATACATGCATGAGGACAAGCAAATGCACATTGGTTACATTGGATACAAGCAGCTGGATTCCAAGCTGGAACATCAGTAGCTACACCACGTTTTTCGTAAGCAGCTGTACCTTGAGGCATATGACCATCTAAATAGTCTTTGAATACTGATACAGGTAATGTATCACCCTTAATTGAATCAATAACTTCAGCGATTTCTCTAACAAATTTAGGTTTAGAAGAATCTTCTTTATGAGCTGGAGTTACATCTAAGTTAGCCCATTCAGGTTTAACTTCAACTTCAACTAGACGAGAACCACCAAGATCGATAGCTAAGTGATTTTGTTTTACAACATCTTCACCTTTCTTCATATATGTCTTAGTAGCGAATTCTTTCATATGTACACAAGCTTCATCATAGCTCATTACATTTTGATTTAACTTAAAGAATGCAGATTGCATTACAGTATTAACACCTAAACCTGGACGGAAGCCACATTCTTTAGCAGCTTGATAAGCGTTGATAATGTAGAACTTAGCATGTCTTTCAGCTAAAATCTTTTTATATGAATTTGGTAATAAGTTTTCAATTTCATCTTTAGTTGCTACAGTATTTAATAAGAAAGTACCACCTTCACGTAAACCAGAAATCATATCAAATTTCTTTAAGTATGCATCAAGTGAGCATGATACGAAGTGAGGGTTGTTTACTAAATATGTAGATCTAATTGGGTTCTTACCGAAACGTAAATGTAAACGAGTAGAACCACCTGACTTCTTAGAATCATAAGCAGCATAAGATTGAGCGTATAAATCAGTATAGTCACCAACAATCTTAGAAATATTCTTACATGCACCAACTGTACCATCAGAACCTAAACCGAAGAATAATAATTCTGTAGTATCTTTATCAGCTGTATCGATGTGTTCAGAATAATCAAGTGAAGTATGGCCTAAATCATCATTAATACCTAATGTGAATTGGTTCTTAGGATCTTTACTTGCTAAGTTCTTATAAACTGCATAAACCATATCAGGTGTAGTATCCTTACTAGATAGACCATAGATACCACCAACAATAGTAGGTTGTACCTTTTCATCATAATATACAGCACGTACATCTAGATATAATGGGCAACCAACTGAACCTTGTTCAATTGTTCTATCTAATACAGCAATTCTCTTAACTGTCTTAGGCATAGCTTCTAAGAACATTTCTTTTGCAAATGGACGATATAAGTGAACGATCATTAAACCAACTTTTTTGCCTTTTGCTGTTAAATAATCAACAACTTCTTGAGCTGTTTGAGTTACTGAACCCATTGCAACGATAACATCAGTTGCATCTTTAGCACCATAATATACATATGGAGCATAATGACGACCTGTAGCTTCGGAGATTTTTTCCATGTAATCTTTAACAATTGCTGGAACTTTAGCATATTGTAATGCTTGTAATTCTCTTGTTTGGAAGTAAACATCATCATTTTGTGCAGTACCGCGAGTCTTAGGGAAAGCAGGGTTTAAAGCATTAGCTCTAAATTTAGCAACAGCTTCCTTATCTAATAACTTATCAAATACTGAATAATCAATTGCTTCAATAGTATTAACTTCGTGAGAAGTTCTGAAACCATCAAAGAAATGTAGGAATGGAATGCTTGCTTTGATTGCAGATAAGTGTGCAACACCAGCTAAATCCATAACTTCTTGAACAGAAGATGAGCAAAGCATAGCAAAACCAGTTTGACGACATGCCATAACATCTTGGTGATCACCGAAAATTGATAGTGATTGTGCAGCTAAAGCACGTGCAGAAACATGAATAACACCTGGTAAACATTCACCAGCAATCTTATACATGTTAGGAATTTTTAATAATAAACCTTGAGATGCTGTATAAGTAGTTGTCAAAGCACCAGCTTGTAGTGAACCATGAACTGTACCAGCAGCTCCTCCTTCAGATTGCATTTCAACAATTTTAACAGGCATACCAAATAGGTTTTTCTTACCTTGAGCAGCCCATTCATCTGTATACTCTGCCATTGGTGATGACGGAGTAATAGGGTAGATACCAGCTACCTCTGTAAAAGCATAGGCAGCATAAGCAGCAGCGTAGTTACCATCGACTGCCATTCTTTTTTTATCTTGACTCATAATTTCCTCCTTAATATGAGATTACTCTAATATTATAAAACTCTTAGTCTTTTTTTTCAACATTCTAAAGCCTAAAATATAAACAAAAAAATATTTTTAAGAGTAAAATTATCTCACCTTTTAACGAAATTAAAATTTTAAATTTTAGATTTCAACTTTTACCCATTCAATTAAGTAAATTCTCATTTTTTATTTGAATATGCGTAAACAAATTCTGTATAAGTATAACTTTTTTTAAAAATCCAATTTAATTTTAACGTTTTAAGGAAAGAGACCTATTCATAAAAAAATTAATTGCTTTTATTTTTCATTATGCTATAATTAGCGTAGGCCCTTTTAGTTTAATGGTAAAACGAAGCAATGGTAATGCTTAAATCCAAGTTCGATTCTTGGTTGGGGCACCATTTTTTTATTTACGGAGGTAAAGTATGCTTGACTATGAAACTGATGACAAGTCAGTGGAAAAAGCCGAAATTAAAACCGATATTAAAAACAATCCTGATAAAAATGATAGTAAAAATAAAAAACCTATCAACAAAAAGAAAATAATTTCAGAGATATTAGTTGTATTATTAATTTCAGCTGTCACATTTACTATTTTACTTAGTTTTCAAGATTTAGATGATGTTTGGCAAGAAATGCAAACAGCCAATCTTTCTGACTTAGGAATTGCCATTGCCTGTTTATTTTTATATATGGTGATATGGCCTCTTTCACTTTGTTTGATATCACGAGCAATGCACTTAAGAAAACACTTTTTGGATGCTTATTTAATTGGTTTTACTGAACACTTCTTTAATGGTATAACTCCATTTTCTACTGGTGGTCAACCAATTCAAGTTTATTTGTTTACACGTAGAAAAATAACAGCTGCAGACTCAACTGGTTTAATACTAACTAATTTTGTTGCCTATATGGTGGCAACTAATGCCTTTGCGGTGGCTGCCTTATTCTTTTACTCTCATTTTGCCAGTAATTTTAATAGTTCAACAATTTGGATTGTCGGTTTAGGATTTGCCTTAAATTTCTTCACTTTAGTCTTTATGATTTTAATGGCTACCTGCAAATTCATTCGCAATCTTTTGGAACGTTTCTTATTATCGTTATGTAAAATTAAATTTATTGGAAAATATTTAACTAAATTAGTACCTGTTTTTGATACCTATTGTACTAATGCTCAAACTGCTTCAAAAGAAATTTTTTCTCATTTCTGGACCTTTTTAGGAGCAGTATTGCTACGTGGAATTTCTTTAGCCTTCTATTATGCTATTCCTTTCTTCATTTTACGCTCTTTAGATGTAGACTTAGCTTGGAATGTTTTACCAATAATCATGCTAGCTACAGCCTTTGCCATAACAACAATGGTTTGGGTTCCTACTCCTGGTGGTACTGGCGGTATTGAAATAGCCTTCACAATGATTTTTACGACCTTTGCTGGTGTAACCTCAAGTATCGCCTCAGCTGGTATGGTTATTTGGCGGGGAATTACTTATTACTTACTAATGCTAATAAGTGCGATTTCCTATATTTTGTTTGAAATCAAAGTTAAACATGATCGTAAAAAGGAGCTACAAAATGAAGCATGTCCTATTGACCGGCAATAATAAGGTTTTCCCTGGTATTTGCCTAAATGTTTTAAGCATTTTAAAATACACAAAAGAACCAGTTCATATTCATATTATGACAATTCAAGTATCATGGGATAATCAGGAAAAAATATCCTTAGAAAGCGTTAATTTGTTAAGAACAGTTGTAAAAAATAAAAGTCCAGAGTCTGAAGTATCATACTATGATGTTTCAAAAGATTTAGAAGATGATTTCAAGGATAGTCCAAACAAAAATCCTGCTTATACACCAGCGAGTCTAACTAGATTATTTTTTACCAGATATATTAATTGTGATAAGTTAATATATTTAGATGCTGATACAATGTGTAATAAATCCCTAGCTGAATTTGATAAAATAGATATCTCTAAAGCTGAAATGGGAGTCTGCCTAGATTATTTAGGTAAATTTTGGTTAAAAAAAGATTATTTTAATTCTGGAGTCCTATATATTAATGTCAAGCGAGTTAAGGAAACTAATTTGTTTGAAAATGCCATCAAGCTATTGAAGGAAAAGAAACTCTTCTTTAGTGACCAAACTGCTCTTTATAAACTATCAAAAGAGCGGGTTTATATGCCAATGTGCTACAATGAACAAAGAGATGTCAAAGATGACACTGTAATCAAACACTTTTGTAAAGGAATTAGATACTTACCATTTTTTAAAATTTATAATGTTAAACAATGGCAAGTTAGTCAGGTTCATAGTTTTTTAAAGCTTTATGCTTTTGATGACATTTACGAAGAATATCACAAACTATTCCCAACACTACCAAAATTAAATTAAAATAATCCTTGCTTTCAAGAGTCATTTTTAATATAATTTATAAGGGCACTCAAGTTCTTCCCTCGGAAGAACTTTTATTTTTTTTATAAAATTTGGAGGTTATTATGGCTAAACAAACAAAATATATCTTTGTTACCGGCGGAGTTGTTTCTTCCCTTGGTAAAGGTATAGCTGCATCTTGCATCGGTAGACTTTTGAAAAATCGTGGTCTAAAAGTTTTCATGCAAAAATTTGACCCTTATATTAATGTTGACCCAGGTACAATGTCACCTTACCAACATGGCGAGGTATTCGTAACTGATGATGGGGCTGAAACAGACCTAGACTTAGGACATTATGAACGTTTTATTGACGAAAATTTAACCAAAGAATCAAATATTACAACTGGTAAAATTTACTCTAATGTCATTGCTAAAGAAAGACGTGGTGATTATTTAGGTGCCACTGTCCAAGTTATTCCTCATATCACAAATGAAATCAAAAATAAATTAAAAAAAGCTGCTGAAGTATCTGGTGCTGATGTCGTTATTACGGAAATTGGTGGTACAGTTGGTGATATTGAATCTCTACCATTTTTAGAAGCTATTAGACAAGCAAGACGTGATTTTGGTTATAATAATACTCTTTATATACATAATACTTTAGTACCTTATTTAAGAGCTGCTGGAGAAATTAAAACCAAACCTACCCAACATTCAGTTAAGGAATTAAGAGGTTTAGGTATTCAACCAGATATGATTATTTTACGTACAGAAGTTTCTATTAAAAAGGAGCAAAAAGACAAAATTGCCTTATTCTGTGATGTACCTGATAAGTGTGTATTTGAGGCTAAAGATGCTAAAATATTATACGAAATAGCCACTTCTTTACATGAACAAAAGATTGATGATATCATTTGTGAACATTTTGGCTTTACCGACATTAAACCTTGTGATTTAACTGAATGGAATGCAATGATTCGCAACATCAAAAATTTAAGTGGTGAAGTATCTATCGCTTTAGTTGGAAAATATGTTTCTTTACAAGACGCTTATATTTCTGTTAATGAATCTCTAAAGCATGCTGGGTATCATTTTGGTATTAAAGTTAAAATTAATCCAATTGACTCTACTACTATTACTGAAGAAAACTATGAAGAAATGTTAAAAGATATGGATGGCATTCTTGTTCCTGGTGGTTTTGGTGAACGCGGTACGGTAGGTAAGATTTTGGCTATTAAATATGCTAGAGAAAACAAAGTACCGTTACTTGGTATTTGCTATGGTATGCATTTAGCCTGTATTGAATATGCGCGTAATGTCTTTGGTTATGCTGATGCTAATACTACTGAAATTGATCCTAACACGACTCACCCAATTATCGATTACCTTCCTGGTCAATACGAAGGTATTAATATGGGAGGCACTTTAAGATTAGGTCTTTATGATTGTCGTTTAATCGATGGTACTACTACTAAACGCTATTACCAAAAGGATTTGATTAAAGAGCGTCATAGACATCGTTATGAATTTAATAATAAGTTCTTAGAGTTATTCTCTAAAGATTTAATTATTAGTGGGGTTAATCCACAAGCAAACTTAGTAGAGATTGTTGAGTTAAAAAATCACCCATTCTTCGTTTGCTGTCAATTCCACCCTGAATTTTTATCTCGACCAAATAGAGCTCACCCTCTTTTCATTGGTTTAATTGAAAATGCTATTAAAAGGCATGATAATTAATTAATAAGCTGCGATTATGCAGCTTTTTTTATTCTTTGTTAAAACATTTTTCTATCTTAAAAAAATATTTTTTCTTTTGCAAAATCTATAACTTTTTTTGATATATTCAAGCCTAAAAGTTGAAAATAAGAGCGTTTTAATATATAATAGCTAACGGAAAAAACAAATTTGGAGGTTTTATTTATGCCACTAGTAAATGCAAAAGAAATGGTAAAAAAAGCAAGGGAGGGTCATTACGCTGTTGGTGCATTCAACATCAATAATCTAGAATGGACTAAAGCTATCCTTTTAGCTGCTGAAGAAACTAAATCACCAGTTATGCTTGGTGTTTCTGAAGGTGCTAATAAATATATGACTGGTTATAAAGTTGTTGCTGCTATGGTTAAAGCAATGGTTGAAACATTAAATATTACTGTACCAGTTGCTCTACACTTAGACCATGGTACATATGAAGGTGCTAAAGCTGCTTTAGCTGCTGGCTACACTTCTGTTATGTTTGATGGTTCTCACTATCCATTTGCTGAAAATGTTGAAAAAACAGTTGAAATCGTTGAATTAGCTAAGAAATACAACGCTTCTGTTGAAGCTGAAGTTGGTTCAATTGGCGGTGAAGAAGATGGTGTTGTTGGTATGGGTGAATTTGCTGATCCAGAAGAATGCAAGAAAATCGCCGCTTTAGGCATTGATATGCTTGCTGCTGGTATTGGTAATATTCATGGTGTATATCCAGCTAACTGGCCAGGCTTAAACTTTGACGTTTTAGAACAAATTAAAGATAAATGCCCTGGTATGCCACTTGTTCTTCATGGTGGTACTGGTATCCCTGAAGATATGATTAAAGAAGCTATTAGCCTAGGTGTTTGCAAAATTAATGTAAATACTGAATGTCAATTAGCTTTTGCTGCTGCTACAAGAAAATATATTGAAGAAGGTAAAGACCAAGTTAAAAAAGGTTTCGACCCTCGTAAACTATTAGCCCCTGGTACAGAAGCAATTAAAGAATTAGTTAAAGCTAAAATGGCTATCTTTGGCTCTGTTGGCAAAGCTTTATAATTGAGGTATAAGATGCGTATTGTATTAATTAACGAAAATTCTCAAGCTAGTAAGAATGAATTAATTTTTACTACTTTACAAAATGTTGCCGAAAAATATGGCCACACCGTTAAAAATTATGGTATGTTTGGCGCTGATGATAAGCCATTAACTTACGTACAAAATGGTATTTTAGCTGCTATATTATTAAATTCTGGCGCTTGTGATTTTGTTGTTACAGGTTGTGGTACTGGTGAAGGAGCTATGTTAGCCCTTAACGCCTTCCCTAATGTTTTATGCGGTCATATTGTTGACCCATCTGACGCTTATATGTTTAACCAAATTAACGATGGTAATGCAGTAGCTTTCCCATTTGCTAAAGGCTTTGGTTGGGGCGCTGAATTAAACTTAGAATATTGCTTTGAAAAGCTATTCAATGGTCCTAAAGGACAAGGTTATCCACGGGAAAGAGCTATTCCTGAACAAACTAACAAAAAAATCTTAGATCAAGTTAAGGCAATCAGTCATACTGATATGCTTTATATCTTAAAAAATATTGATCAAGCTTTATTAAAAGATGCTATTGATCGTGACTCTTTCAAGAATAACTTCTTCCAAGATGCACAAGATGGCCCAATTAAAGATTATTGTAAAAAATTATTAGGCTTATAACCCATTAAAAGATTGAGAGTTTTTTTCTCAATCTTTTATTTTTCTAATTCTTCTTGTATAATATCTATATTAAAAGAAAAGAGGCATGCTCCCATGAAAAAAGTAATCAATATGTTATCCAAAGCTGACTCCGTTGATGGTCAAGGTGTTGGCTCAGCCTATTTAGAACAAGTGGCCCTTGTCAAAGATTATGCTGGCGATGTTTTTGAAGTTAGAATTAATAGTCACAAAAAAGCTGATATCATACATGTTCATAGTGTAAATCCTAGTTTTTATCTACGCTTTAAAAAGAAAAATGGCGTTAGAGTAATGTATTGCCATTTTCTACCTGAAACACTAGAAGGCTCTATTAAACTACCTAAGCTATTTTTCAATATCTTTTGTAAATACGTAATGAGCTTTTATAAAAAAGCTGACTACTTAGTAGTCGTAAACCCTATTTTTACCGAAAAGCTTATTAAGCTAGGAGTCAAAGAAGACCGTATTAAATATATTCCTAACTTCGTTTCTGAAAAAGAATTCTATCAATTAGATACTGCTACTATCAATAAAGCTAAAGACTTTTACAACATTCCTAAAGATAAATTTATCGTTCTAGGTTGTGGTCAAATCCAAACTCGGAAAGGCGTTAAAGACTTTATTGAGGTTGCCAATAATAATCCTGATTTATTTTTCGTCTGGGCCGGTGGCTTTAGTTTTGGCCAAATAACAGATGGTTATAGTGAACTTAAAAAAATAGTGGAAAATCCACCTAAAAATGTCTTATTTACGGGAATGATAAAAAGAGAAAAAATGAATGAAATTTATAATATGGTAGATGCTTTGTTTGTTCCCTCTTATAACGAGCTTTTCCCGATGACTATTTTAGAAGCTGCTTCCGTTGGAAAACCAATGGTTTTAAGGGATTTAGAACTATATAAGCCAATTTTGTGGGATAAACCACTTTATGCCAAAGATAATGAAACTTTTGGTAACCTCCTAACTAGACTAAAAGAGGACAAAAATTTCTATAATGATACACTTAATAAAATTAACTACATTAAAGAATACTATTCACGGCAAAGTATTGGTAAAATGTGGAAAGATTTTTATCTTAGTATTTTAAAATAACTTAAAAAGGGGCTGTGAAATAATAAACAGTCTATAAAAAATAAAACCCGATTAAAGATTTAACCAAAAGGTCTGGTC
>CALUXJ010000037.1 GCA_944324725.1 uncultured Acholeplasmatales bacterium | reverse complement strand
AAAAGTGATATAGGGAAGATATTGAGGACATTGTGTGAGTATAAAGAAGTTGAAATAATTGAAGCACATGCAATGAAGGACCATATTCATATGCTTGTGATGATACCACCAAAGTTAGCAGTATCAAGTTTTATGGGATATTTAAAAGGTAAAAGTAGTCTTATGATATTTGAGAGACATGCAAATTTGAAATATAAGTATGGCAATAGAAATTTTTGGGCCAAAGGATATTTTGTCTCGACTGTAGGTTTAAAAGATGAAGTTGTAAGGGAATACATAAAAAACCAAGAACTTGAAGACATGAAGGAAGATAATTTAAGTAAGAAAGAATATGTTGACCCATTTAAAAAGGCCCAAAAATAAAGGCCGCTAGGTATAGCGGCTAGCCAGTGTTCAAACACGGTTGTCAGATTATTCACATGCCCCTTGAGGGGCTTGTGAAGTTATAGGCCCTTATAGGGGAGCCTAAATACCACCCGTTGAACGGGTGGATTGTTATTTTATGTGCGCTGTTTCCATTTTTTTAATTTTTTTGGCTTTTTTAAAATTATATTCTGTACCATTTAAAATTCTTTTATAGTTTTTGATGTGACGTGCTATAATAAGAAGTCCCATGATTGTGTATAAAATGCAAGTTAGTAGAGATGGTTTTCCTACTAAAAAATAAGCAAAATTTTGACTGCCATCTAAACCGACAAAGTGCAAAATCCAAGCAGAAACTAAAACTGTTAAAGTGGCCGCACTTGACGCTAAGGAAACATAACCAATTCCATAAGTTACAATTGCAAAGGCAACTAAGCATAAAACAGCTGGAAGAGGAGTTAAAACTAAAATTACACCTAAAGAAGTAGCAACAGCTTTACCTCCTTTAAAGTTTAAAAAGATAGAAAAGCAATGACCAATGATAGCTGCTATACCATAATAAAGGTAGTCAATTGGACTACTCCATACTCCAAGTGGTGCCAAAATATTTCTAATCAAAATTATTACAAGCATTCCTTTTAAAACATCACAAGCAAAAATAGTAAAGCCGATTTTTTTCCCTAAAACTCTTATTGCGTTAGTTGAACCAATATTTTTTGAGCCAAACTGGCGAATATCTGTTTTACAAACTGTTTTTCCAATAACTAAGCCAAATGGTATCGAACCTAAAAGGTAGGATAAGATTATAAATAAAATAGAAATAGTAATATCACTTGCACTCAAGCCTAAAAACATAATATACCTCCACGTTGATTATACAACATATTTAGAAAATGTCAAAAATTAATTTACTTTATTGAGGAGAAGTTGATTTTGTGATATCATTAAAGGTAGGTGATTTTATGCAAAAATATTCTGATGATTCAATTACAATATTAGAGGGTTTAGAGGCCGTTCGTAAACGTCCAGGTATGTATATTGGTTCAACTGATGAGCGGGGCCTACACCATCTAGTATGGGAAATAGTTGATAATTCAATTGATGAAGCCTTAGCTGGTTTTGGTAAGGAAATATCAGTGATTATTGGCAAGGATAATTCAATTACAGTTATAGATAATGGTAGAGGTGTACCATGTGGTAAGCACGCAAGTGGTAAAAATACCATGGAAGTAATATATACAATTTTACATGCTGGTGGGAAATTTGGTACAGGTGGTTATAAGACATCTGGTGGTTTACATGGTGTTGGTGGTAGTGTTGTTAATGCTTTATCATCTTATATGGAAGTAATCAGCTATCGTGATGGCAAAATTCATAAAATAGTCTTTGAAAATGGTGGTAAAACAATTCATCCAATGGAAATTATTGGTGAAACTAAACGGACAGGAACGACAGTTATGTTTAAGCCAGATGCTACTATTTTTAGCACCACTTTGTTTGATTACGATAAAATCAAGGAAAGAATTAGGGAAAATGCCTTTTTAATTAAAAATTTGCGCATGAATATTGTTGATAAGCGAACTAATAAAGAGGAATCTTTCGTTTATGACAGAGGAATTAGTCAGTATGTTGAAATTTTAGATCAAGCAAAAAAGCCCCTTCATCCAGTTTGGGACTTTGAAGGCAATGCGAGCAAAATATCAGTCGAGGTTGCTTTGCAATTTGTGGATGCTTATGATGAAAAAATTATTTCTTTTGTTAATAACGTGCATACAAGAGATGGTGGTACACATGAGCTAGGATTCAAAATTGGTTTAACTAAGGCCTTTAATGACTATGCTAGGAAGTATGGTTTATTAAAAGATAAGGATCCGAATCTTGAAGGTGGAGATTTACGTTCAGGATTAACTGCTATTGTTTCAGTCCGGATTGAAGAATCAATTTTGGAATTTGAAGGTCAAACTAAAGGCAAATTAGGAACCCCAGAGGCTAAAAACGTTGTTGATCAAATCACTTATGATGAAGTAACCAAATATTTGATTGAAAATAAAGATTTAGCTCAGCAGGTTATTGATAAGGCTATAGTAGAGTATAATGCTAGATTAGCTGCTAGAAAAGCGCGGACAGAAGCTAGACTCGGTAAAAAAGAGAAACAGGAAGTTAATTTATCAGGTAAATTATCACCTGCAGGTGAAAAAAACAAAGATATTAATGAATTATTTCTAGTTGAGGGAGATTCTGCCGGTGGCAGTGCAAAAAAAGGACGGGATAGACGCTTCCAAGCAATTTTGCCTTTAAGAGGAAAAATATTAAATATCGAAAAAACTGCCCAGGATAATGCACTGAAAAATCAAGAGATAGCCACAATGATTTATACTATTGGGGCTGATTATGGTACTAAATTTGACTTAAAAAAATGTAATTATAAAAAAATTATTATAATGACTGATGCGGATGATGATGGAGCTCACATTCAAGTTTTATTATTAACATTTTTCTTTAGATACATGCGTCCGTTAATTGAAGATGGTCGGGTTTATGTTGCTTTACCTCCACTATTTAAAATAGTTAAACGTGGCAAGAAGGAAGAAACAATCTACGCTTGGACTAATGAAGAAAAAGAAGAAATTTTAAAAGATGCGCCAGCTAATACAATTGTTCAACGCTATAAAGGTTTAGGTGAAATGAATGCTGACCAACTATGGGATACAACTATGAATCCTAAAACGCGTAATCTAATTAGAGTGGGAATCGAAGATGCATCAGATGCAGAAAAACAAATTGATGTTTTAATGGGAGATGATGCATCACGCCGAAGATTATGGCTAGAAAGTAATGTTTCATTTACCCTAGAAGAAGATGGTGAGTAGGATGGATTTAAAAACAAAATTAGATATATTTTCTAATGAACATTTTCAAACAATGAATCTAGAATCTGCCATTGGTGATCGCTTTGGCCGTTATTCCAAATATATTATCCAAGAGCGAGCTATACCAGATATTCGTGATGGTCTAAAACCTGTTCAGCGGCGTATTCTTTATGCGATGAATCTTTTAGGTATCACATCAACTTCAACATACAAAAAATCAGCACGTATTTGTGGTGAAGTTATGGGTAAATTTCACCCACATGGTGACTCATCCATTTATGAAGCAATGGTGCGTATGAGTCAAGATTGGAAAATGGGTGTATTGTTAATTGACATGCATGGTAATAATGGCTCAATCGATGGTGATGGCCCAGCTGCTATGCGTTATACGGAAGCTAGATTAAGTAAAAATGCAGATTATTTATTGAAGGATATTGATAAAAATACAGTTCCCTTTATTCCTAACTTTGATGAAGAAGAGGTTGAACCAACTGTTTTGCCAGCCCGTTTTCCTAATTTGTTAGTTAATGGCGCCACCGGTATATCAAGTGGGTATGCTACTAACATTCCACCCCATAACTTTAATGAGGTTATTAATGCTACAATTGCTTTAATTGATAATCCTAATTTAACAATTGATGAATTATTAGCTATTATGCCAGGACCAGATTTTCCGACAGGTGGAACTATTGAAGATTTAGATGGTATTAGAGAAGCCTTTATGTCTGGGTCTGGTAAAATAATTGTTAGATCAAATTATACAATTGAAAATATCAACAAGGAACAACAACGCATTGTTATAACAGAAATTCCTTTTGACACTAACAAAGCGCAAACAGTAGAAAAAATTGATTTATTACGTCAGCAAAACAAAATTCCTGATATAGCCGAAGTAAGAGATGAATCAGACCGTGAAGGTTTGAGAATAGCCATAGATTTGAAAAAGGGTGCTAATACGGAAGCTATTTTAAATTACCTTTTTAAAAATACGGATTTACAGGTTAATTATAAATATAACATGGTTTCCATTTGTAATAAAAGACCAATGTGTTTAGGGGTTATTCCCATTTTAAATGCGTATATAAACCATCAAAAGGAAGTTGTAACTAATAGAACTAATTTTGAATTGACAAAAGCAACAAAAAGATTGCACATTGTTGATGGCCTTATTAAGATGGTTAGTATTGTAGATGAGGTAATAAAAACAATTAGAGCAAGTAAGAATAGAGCGGATTCTAAACAAAATATCATGAATAATTTTGGCTTTAGTGATTTGCAGGCCGAAGCTATCATCACGATGCAACTATATCGTTTATCTAATACAGATATTATGCAGCTTAAGGAAGAAAAGGAAACCTTAACTAAAAATATAGCTGAATATAATGATATTTTAAGTAGTGAAAAAGTTTTACTTAAGGTTATCAAACGTGAATTAAATGATATCAATAAAGCCCTTGTTCAACCAAGAAGAAGTAAGATATTAGATGAAGTCAAGGATTTAACTGTTTCTGAGACGGATTTAGTATCACGCGAGGACGTTGTAGTTGTAGTTACTAAAGATAGATATATTAAACGTGTTTCTTTGAAATCTTATAATGCTTCTAAAACGAATTATGTTAAAGATACTGATTCAACTCTTTACATTGGTCAAACTAACACCTTAGAAACACTGCTTTTATTTACCTCCCTAGGAAATTTTATTTACTTACCAATTTATAAAATTCCAGAATGCAAAATGAAGGATTTGGGTACATTTGTTAATAGTTTGGTTCAAATTGATCCTAAAGAAAATATTGTTAGCTGCTATACTATTACTAATTTTAATGAACCAAAGACGATACTTTTATGTACAAGTGAAGGCAACATAAAACAGATGATGTTAAATAATTTTCAAGTTAATCGTTATACTAAAGCTGTTAGAGCAATGAAACTAGCTCCTAATGAAACTCTGATTAAAACAGATATGACAAGTAATATGTTAGAATTATTTGTGGTTACTAAACTTGGAGAGGGTTTACGATTTAGAGCTACAGATGTTGCTTTAAGAGATACGACTCAAGCAGGTGGCATAAGATCTATTATGCTCAAATTAGGTGATCAAGTTGTAAGTGCGATGTATACAAATAAGACGGAAGATTTAATATTATTGACTAGTAAGGGCAACATTAAAAGAATACCTATTACCCAAATTCCATTGACAAGAAGAGGTCGAGCTGGAACACAATTAGTGAAAAAAATAAAATCGAATCCAACAATTATTGTTGATGCAACAACAATGACACCAAATCAATACAAGGAAAATGTTAAGTGTCATATTGTTTATAGTAATGGGAATGATGAAATTGATGCCTTTGCCTTAAAGTATAATGTTGGTGAAACGGGTAAATCTTTCTTAAATGAAAACTATAAGGAGCCACTTCACATTTATTTAGATAAAGCTGCAAAGCCTGAAGAAATGGTTTCGGCTGATTATTTAGTAGAAGAAGACATTAATTTATTTACTTCTGATGTTGAAAATGAGAAGCCTTTAAAAGCTAGTAAGCCAAATTATAACATTTTAAATGACTTAGATAAAATTCTTGAGGCTAATAAGGCTAGTCAAAGTAATGAGAAAAAATCAGAAGCTGATAAGGCAATCAAAATAAAAAAGGATAAGAATGTTACTTTGTTTGATAGTGTTATAGAAGATAAAGCAGCTTCTCTGGATGAAGCTAAGGAAAATGAAGTTAAGATTATCGAGGATGATAAAACTATAACTACTCAGACGAGCAGTAGCGTAATTATTAGAAGAAAAAAGATTAGTTAGTTTTTGGTTAATTATGATTTAAAACTAATTAAGCAATAAGGGAATGTTAATAAAATTTAATAATAGAAGGTTTATTTATGGCTAAATATGAAATGGATATGACTAGTGGTAATATAGGTCTCAAACTTTTAAAATTTAGTATACCATTAATCCTATCAAGTATTTTACAATTATTATATAATGCCTTTGATATAATAGTATTAGGACATTTTTCTTCTAGTACAGCAATGGCGGCAGTATCTAGTACAACTAGTTTGGTTAATCTTTTTGTCAATTTCTTTTTAGGATTAACTTTAGGAAGTACAGTTTTAATGAGTAGATTTTTTGCCTCAAAGGATTTTGTTAATACCAAAAAGACAGTACAAACCACTATTATTACGTCGATAATAGTAGGCGTTTTAGTATCAATTTTAGGTGCTACGTTGTCAAAATATATGTTGATATTGATGAAGGCTGACCCGGCATTAATAGATTTGTCTACCATATATTTACAAATATATTTTTCGGGAATAATATTTAATATAGTATATAATTTTGGCGCTTCCTTATTGCGGGCTGTAGGTGATACTAGACGACCATTATTATATTTAACAATCGCTGGTATTTTAAATGTTTGTTTTAATCTATTGTTTGTTTGTGTTTTTCACTTAGATGTTGCCGGTGTTGCTTTAGGTACAATGATATCTGAGGCGGTTAGTGCCGTATTAGTGATAATGACTTTAATTAGAAGTCCAGAATATATGCGCTTTAGTTTTAAAGATTGGCGAATAGATAAGAAAATTTTTAAAAATATCTTTTTGATTGGGTTACCAGCCAGCTTGCAAAGTGTAATTTTTAATATTTCTAATGTTATGATTCAAACCAATATCAATACCTTTAAAGAGGCAGCAATTACAGGTAATGGGGTAGCATCTAGTTTAGAAGGCTTTGTTTATGCTGGAATGAATTCAGTTTATCAAGGTACTATTTCCTTTGTTAGTCAAAATGTAGGTGCTCATAAAGTTAAAAATGTTCCACGTATAATGTTTTTTTCACATTTATATGTCGTGCTAGCAAATGTTATTTTTGGTAGTATTATTTTACTTTTCCCTAGATTTTTTATCAGTATCTATTTACAAAATCCAACGGATCAAGTAATAGATTACGCTTATGAGCGTATGTTACTTATGATTATCACTTATTTTTTATGTGGTTTTATGGATGTTTGCTCAGGTGGTCTAAGGGGGTTAGGCCACTCATCCATTTCGACAATAATAACCGTAGTAGGTATAGTTGGATTTAGAATTACCTGGATATATACTTTTTTCCAAATGAATCATACCCTTTTAACACTATATATTTCATACCCAATTTCATGGGTTGTTACATGGTTAATTTCTTTAATTGTATTAATATTAATTTATCGTAAAACCCTTAAGGCTGAACAAGCTTCACTACAAATAGAGGGTTAAACTAGAAAGAGGGTGGCCTTATGAATAAAAAAAATAGTCTTATAACTTCAGGTATTTGTTTAATTCTTGCACTGATTTTTTTACTTGTGCCACCGAAATTTTTAGGAATTGTCTATTTTCGAATAGTGGCATTAGGTTTTATTATTATGGGAATTTTTAAACTGGCATTTACGAGCTTATCAGATGAAAAAAGAGAACTAGCTTTTAATATTGTAGAAGGCAGTTTAGCCATAATTTTAGGTGTAATCTATTTCTATTTTTATGAGTATTTAACTATTGACATTATCTGTTTTTTAGGAATGTTAATCATTCCAATACTTAGATTAATATATGCCGAGCATTTAGTTAATCAGATTAGCTTTGACTTGCTAAAATATATTGGAATTGTATCATTCTTAGGTGGTTACACTAAGGTGAGTAAATCGTTTTTCATCTTTTGTGGGATTATTTGGCTTTTACTATTAGTGATTATTTGGATTGCATATTTTCGCTTAAGGAGGGAAAGAAGTGGAAAAGAAGACTAAATATATTTGGTATTTAATTGCCATTTGTTGCTTAATTTTATTTGCTCTCATTTTAATTAGCTCCTTGATAGATATTGGAGAAAAGCTTCGGCAAATTCATTGGTCAGTTGAAGTGGTTTTCTATTGCATTTGTGCATTATTAATCTTTTTTGGCATCATAAATCCAATTAGAATAATTATGACAAGCCCTGATTTAAAAATAGTTACATCATTTGACCAAGATGATCCTCGCATATATAAAACCTATAAGATGGTAGCCAAGAATATAGTTCAAAATAATGAATTACCAGAAGAAAGTCAGACGCTTCTAACTAATTACCAAACAAGGGAAGAGTTACTGATTAATTTGCAGTATGTTTTTCAGGTAAATATTAAAAAGGATTTAAATCGTATTATAGTTAATTATGCCAAAACAGTTTTAATCTCTACGGCTATTTGTCAATCAGCTCGCTTTGATATGATTACAGTGTTTACTGTCAATTTGCAGATGATTAAAAAGCTAGTCGAAAAGTGTGGCTTTAGGCCAACTTATAAGAATTTATCTAAGCTAACAATTAATGTTTTTGGTACGGCTTTAATCGCTGAAGGTTTAGAAAATATGCGACTAGAAGATATATTGCCTACAAGTTCTTTAACGGCTATTTCAGAGATTCCATTTATTAAACCTCTCCTAAGTTCAGTTATTCAAGGTATTACTAACGCTCTTTTAACTATGAGAATAGGCTGTGTCACTAGACGATATTTATTTATGGATGGTGCAGTTATTACTAAAGAAGAAATTAGAAAACAGTCACTTAAGGAAGCTGCTAAGCTGTTGCCATTAGTGATAACAGATACTATAACTTTCTTCCCAAAGAAAATTGTAAAATTTTTCACAAATAGAAAGAAAAAAGCGGAAGAAGATTTATCAGCTTTGGAAGTAAATTAAGATAAACTGATTAAAATAAGAAAAAAACATAGAAATTCACCATATAAAACCAAATTAATATTGACAAAAATTAGTCAATAGTTTAAAATACATACGTTGTAACATGCACCACATAGAAGGGGTTATAAAAGATGTTTATCTACCCTCATAGTGAGTCTTAAAATTATAAGGAGGTTTCGACATGTACGCAATTATTGAAACAGGTGGCAAACAAGTAAAAGTAGAAGTAGGTTCTCAAATTTTTGTTGAAAAGTTAGAGGCTGAAGAAGGTTCTACTTATACTTTTGATAAAGTAGTTCTTGTTGGTGGCGAAAAAACAGTAGTTGGTGCTCCATTTGTAAAGGGTGCTAGTGTTGTAGCTAAGGTTGAAAAACAAGGCCGCGGCAAAAAAATTATCGTTTTCAAATATCGTCCAAAGAAAAACGAAAGAACTAAAAAAGGTCATCGTCAAGCTTACACTAAATTGACTATTGAATCTATCAATGCTTAATCATGATTAATGTTAAGTATGAATGTAAGGATAATATCGCCTTATTTGAAGTTAAAGGTCATGCTAATTATGCCAAAAGTGGTAAGGATATAGTTTGTGCTGCTGTGTCAGTAGCATTAATAATGACTGCTAATTTATTAGAACGAATCGATCAAGGTTACAACGTCATCGAATTAATTTCAGATGAAGGATATTTTCGTTTAAAAATTAAACTTCAAGATAAAGTTATCCTTGCAATTTCTGACAATTTGCGATTTACATTAGCGGAGTTAGCCGATGAGTATCCCAAATATGTCAAGTATAACGGTTAAAAGGAGGAAAACCATGTTAAAGTTAAATATTCAATTATTCGCATCTAAAAAAGGTGTTGGTTCTACTAAAAACGGCCGTGATTCTGAAGCTAAACGTCTAGGAGCTAAGGTAGCAGATGGTCAAGTAGTAACAGCTGGTTCAATTCTATATCGCCAAAGAGGTACTAAAATTTTTGCAGGTAATAATGTTGGTCGTGGTGGCGATGACACTTTATTTGCTAAAACTTCTGGTGTAGTAAGATTTGAACGTAAAGGACGCGACAAAAAACAAGTTTCTGTTTACTGCGTTGAATAGTAATTATTAACTAGGCAAGAGCCTAGTTTTTTTTTAGAAAGGATGGGTAATTATGTTTATCGATCAAGTTAAGATGGAAGTTCATGGTGGTAAAGGTGGCGATGGTATTGTTGCCTATCGTCGTGAATTAAAAGTAGAAATGGGTGGCCCTTTTGGCGGTAGTGGTGGCAAAGGTGGTTCAGTTATTTTTGTTGGTGATGAAGGTCTGAGTACGCTTTTAGATTTAAAATATATGAAGGTTTTAAAAGCAAATCCAGGTGAAAAGGGAAAGAATAAGGGAATGTATGGTGCTAATGCAGAAAATACCTATGTCCATGTTCCTCTTGGTACAACAATCTATGATGATGATACTAATCTAGTTATAGCTGATATTACTCGTCCTGGTGAAGAAGCAGTGATAGCTTTAGGTGGCCGAGGTGGTCGGGGTAATATGGCTTTTGCTACAGGAATAAATAAATGCCCGGATTTTTGTGAAAAGGGGGAACCAGGTCAAGTTCGCTACATTAGATGCGAATTAAAAGTTTTAGCTGATTGTGGTCTTGTAGGTTTTCCATCTGTTGGTAAATCAACGTTGCTTTCTCGTGTAAGCGCAGCGAAACCAAAAATCGCAGACTATCACTTTACAACCTTGGTACCTCAATTAGGTATGGTTCAAGTTCCTGATGGAAGAAGCTTTGTTATGGCTGATTTGCCAGGTTTAATCGAAGGAGCTCATCAAGGAGCAGGCTTGGGCTTAGAGTTCTTGAGGCATATTGAACGATGTCGTGTTATTGTGCATGTAATTGATATGGCTGCTGTTGAAGGACGTGATCCATATAATGATTATCTAGTTATTAATAAAGAATTAGAGAGCTACAAAATGAACTTATCTAAACGTCCGCAAATTGTAGTGGCAAATAAAATGGATTTACCTGGTGCCAAAGAAAATTTAGCTCGTTTTGAGGAACAAGCTAAAGTTAAAGTTATTCCAATTAGTGCATACAATATGACAAATTTAGATGAATTAAAATATAAAATAAGTGACCTTTTGGCTGAAACAAAACCATTCTCATTATTTGAAGAGGATGAGATTTCTCCATCTGTTACTTATGAGTTTAAAAAAGATGAACCAGTATTTACAGTTGAAAAAGATTCAGATGGTGTTTATAATGTCAAAGGCGATAAATTATATCGTATTTTCCAAATGACTAATTTTGAAAATGAATCATCAGTTAATCGTTTTGCTAGACAATTGCGAAGTTTTGGGGTTGATGATGAATTACGTAAATTAGGTATCAAAAATGGCGACACAGTTAGAGTCTTTGACTTTGAATTTGAGTTTGTAGAATAGTATGTTAGAATTTATTAATGCGCATTTAGCCTTTTTTATAGTAGTTGGTTTAAATATTTTATTTTCAATAGTAACTATTTCTTTATATTTCGTGGATAAAAGAAAAGCAATCCACAATAAATGGCGTATTAAAGAGAAAACTTTATTATTTTTTACGTACTTTTTTGGTGCGGTTGGAGCATTGATTGGAATTTTTATTTTACGCCACAAAAATAAACACTGGTATTTCGTTTTAAGTGCTATCATTAGTTTAGTTATACAAATGTTATTACTTTACTTTATATACTAAAAAACATCTAGCCTATATTAGTCTTAGGCTAGATGTTTTTTTATAGATTTAATTTCAAGTCATCATCTGAATAGAGCTTAAATTTTTTGAAAATGAAGTGGAATATAAGCGTTAATACTATTGGTAAAACTAAAGAGACTAAAATTAATCCTGATATATCGAGAGCTGTAATGTTCGTTTTTAGCCCAGCATCAATATCATTAAACCAACCTTGAACTACACCAATTGGCCCAACAAGTCCACAGGTCCCCATACCAGATGAAATAGCAGGACCATTCATTTGCAATTTAAAGACGCAGGTAGCAATTGGGCCAGTAATAGCTGATGCTAAAATAGTTGGCAACCATATAATAGGCTTTTTAACAATATTAGGCATTTGTAGCATACTAGTCCCTATACCTTGTGACACAAGACCTGACCATTTATTGGCTTTGAATGATTGAATGGCAAAACCAACCATTTGACAACAACAACCGGCTAAAGCTGCTCCTCCAGCTAATCCTAAAATACCAAAAGAGGCACATATTGCAGCACTAGAAATTGGTAATGTCAAAATGACACCAATTGCCACAGAAACAATAATACCCATGATGAAAGGTTGCAAGTCTGTAGCACGATTAATAGCATCGCCAATATAGTAAGCGCCCTTACCAATCCAAGGGGCTATACCAATGGCTAGACCACAGCCAACAATAATTGTTAATAAAGGTGTTATTAGAATATCAATTTTAGTAATACCAGAGATTAATTTGCCAAATTCAGCTGTAATTATAGCAATGAAAAAAACCGATAGCGGACCGCCTGCTCCACCCAGGCTATTACTAGATATGCCAACTGCAACAAGACTAAATAAAACAAGAGGTGGACATTTTAAAGCATAACCGATTGCCACTGCCATAGCCGCACCGCTAGCACTAGAAGCATATGATCCTAAATCGACGAAAAACTGCACATGACTTAAATCACCAATTGTATCTAAAATAGTACCTATTAGCAAAGAAGCGAATAATCCTAGAGCCATTTTTCCCATGGCATCAATAAAATAGGTTTTAAAGGAAGGGTGAACATTTTTCTTTTGACAATACCTCCCAAACCACTTAAAAAAATTAATTAAACGTGTTTTTAAACGTTTAGTTAAGGTAGGTTTTTGTTCAACCATTTCCTTATTGTTAGTATCCATACATTTCCTCCTAATCTACTTATAGAATGTTAATTTATTTTCTTGGATACTCTCTATAAGTATATAATAAATTCCTAGTGCCATAATTATTCGCTACAGCTTGATTAACACAATCGCAATCTTAGCCGCTAGGTACTGCTAACTTTTACGTTTATTATAACTTAATTAATCTAAATGTAAACAATTCATTTTAAAAAAACGTTTTCTTAGACTGTCAAAAATAAGCTTTTTTAAGGCCTAATTTTAAATCGCTTACATTGACAATTAGTCATATAAAAAGTATAATTAACATGGTGAATGTTTTTCATCTAAATTTTAAAAAAGAGGTAAAAGTAATGAAAAAATTTGACGTTTTGACTCGCATTGCCAACGTTGGTGTTGTTGCTGTAGTGCGTGCAGAAAGTACAGAGAAAGGTTTAAAAATTTCAGAGGCTTGTATTTCAGGGGGTGTAACAGCAATTGAAGTTACATATACTGTACCTGGTGCAGGCGAAATCATTTCTAATTTAATTAAAAACTATGCCGATAATGAAAATGTTTTAATTGGTGCTGGTACAGTTTTAGATTCTGAAACTGCTCGTTCAGCTATTCTAAATGGAGCTAAATTTATTGTTAGTCCTTGCTTTGATGAAGAAGTTGCTAAACTTTGCAATAGATATCAAGTTCCTTATATTCCTGGTACTCAAACAGTTTTAGAAGTTAAACGTGCTTTAGATGCTGGTTGTGATGTAATTAAAGTATTCCCTGGTGACATTTTAGGACCTAGATTTGTTAAAGATGTTAAGGGACCACTTCCTCAAGCAAATTTAATGCCATCTGGTGGTGTTGATATCAGCAATATTCCTGATTGGATTAAGGCTGGTGTTGTATGCGTAAGTGCTGGTTCAAGTTTAACAGCTCCTGCTAAAAAAGGCGATTATGCTGGTGTAACTGAATTAGCAAAACAATTCATTGAAGCTGTTAAAGTAGCTAGAGCAGCTAAGTAACTTTTTATATAAGGTTAACTTATGGAAAAAATTGTTACTTTTGGGGAAATAATGTTACGTTTGTCCACGCCAAATTATGCAACAATTAATCAATGCCATGATTTCATTGTTAATTATGGTGGTGGCGAAGCAAACGTTGCAGTGGCATTATCACATTTAGGCCACAAATGTTATTTCATGTCTAAATTACCTCCGAATCAATTAGGTGATGGGGCAATTGGTCATTTACAAGCAAATGGTGTAAATACGGATTATGTTGTAAGAGGTTCATCAACTTTAGGTATCTACTTTTTAGAAACTGGTTTTGGTGGTCGTCCTTCCAAAGTTATATATAACCGTAAACACTCAGCAATCACACGTGTTCAAATCAATGAATTTAATTGGGATGAAATTTTTAGAGATGCTACTTGGTTCCATATTAGTGGCATTACTCTAGCCTTAGGTGAAAGAGTTAGAAATGTTGCGTACAAAGCAGTAGAAGAAGCTCGTAAACATAAGGTGAAGATAAGTTTTGACTTCAATTATCGGGCTAAATTATGGACCGTTGATGAGGCAAGACCAGTATATCAACGTTTTATGAACTATGTTGATATAGTTTTTGCAAGCTTTTGGGATGCCAATACTATCCTAGAAATACCTTTAGATGATGAATATAAGGATGCAACTTTATCTGAAAAAAGACGTAATGTTTTTCCAAAAATGATTAAAAAGTATAATTTGAATTATATTTTTGGAACAGATAGAGTAGTTTATACTGCCAACGATAATAGTTTGGCTGGTTATTATTTTGCTTTAAATGGCGATGAACTTTCCTGGGAATTGACCAAGCCAATTAGATTTAATATTTTTGATCGAATCGGTGGTGGTGATGCTTTTGCATCAGGGGTAATTCATGGCTTACTTGAAAACTTCTCAGACCCAGATTATGCGGTTCGCTTTGGCTTATG
>CALUXJ010000036.1 GCA_944324725.1 uncultured Acholeplasmatales bacterium | reverse complement strand
ACTTATAATATTATTTTCATAGTCAAAATAGGCCTTGATATTAATTTCAGGAATGGAAATATTATCTAGTAAGTTAAGACTACATGATATCTCATTTTTAAAGGGTAGATAAAGATTTTTAATCAATTTTTCTTTTAAATTCAAGAATGACTTATTTGCATTTTTAATAGCAAATTGATACAAATATCCTAGATTATTGGTGCTAGTAAGGGGTGCTAACGTATTAGTTAAACTATTATAATAAAGAACATTCTTTTCGTCTATAAAATAAAAATAATCAAGGGAAGAAATATTTGGCAAAGTTATTTTGTAATCATCACTAATAAAAATACTTAATTTAGTTGGCTCACCAACCAACACATCCGTATGTTCCAAAAAGGAAATTTTTTGTCCAACTAACAAGTTTAAAATGTGTAATAAAGTATGTGAATTTAAGAAGATAGTTTTGGAATCCTCAACTGGAATATTATCAATAAAATATTCCAAGAAAGGATGAAAAATCGACTGAAAATTATTCAAAGTATGAACAAAAGCTAAATTTTTGCCATAGGTTATTAATTCGTTATTTAATAAAGCATTTTTAAAGGCCAGTAAACTTTTGACAATATATGAACGTGCTTGACCAGATTGAATGTCAATGGCTAAGTTAAAGCTAGAGGTTGCAGAAGAACTGGTTATTGTTTTAGCATCTACGAGATTAATTTTAATATTTAAGCTGATTAAATTGTTTTTAGCTAAAGGAACACTCGTAGCATTATTGATGGCTAAGTTTAGGTTATCAAGATCCAAGGCTAAATTATTTGTTTCCTGCCAGATTAGATATTTTTGATAATTATCAAGTGTTTTTTGATAAGTGGTAGCAAAATTATTATCCATCAAAGCCTCATTAATAATAAAACTTAAAATAGCAAATGGTTCAGCAATTGGTAAATACTCTAATTCTAGTTCATTGTTATAAAAATTGAGCTTTAAGCTGACTACCAATTTATCACCAGCTAAAAGTTCAATATTGAAATCATTAATGTCAGCTAATTTTTCGTCGTCATTGGGACAAACTGAAATATGTAATGTAGTAACCTCGTCTAAGTCATCGGTAAATTCGGGTTTTACAAGGCTAAATTGTAAGAAAGTGGCTAAATCCACATTATATTTTTTACTCTCACTACTTTTAATTAATAGTTTATAAAAAGGATTTTGATTCAATAGAGGATTTTCATAAATATTTTGCAATTTGAAATAGGAGTAAAAAGCAAAGGCTAGGGCATAGGTTTTCTTTACGTTTAAATTAAGAAAATTAGCAATATTTTTATTGAAATAAAGTAAGTCATCATATTTGTTAGGACTTAGAGCATCAATCATTTTATTAATAGGAAGTAGTTTAGCTGAGTTAGAAAAATCAAAAGTGTTTTCATATTTTTGATAAAATTCAACATTATCAGAATAAGGATATGTTTCTAATAGCGCTAAGGTAAAATTAGCACTAACTTTACCAGTCATTTTAGCTATTAAATCGGTTAAAGAAGAGAAGGAAATTTTAGTCAAGATATATTGGTAATAATCAACTGGTACAGCTTTAAAAATATTACGAAAAGCAGCCTTATTATGCCATATTAATTGTAAGACGTGTTCGTAATTTTGTTGTAAAAAATAGTAATTAATATAGGCAGGTAAATATCTAGGATTTGCAGAATCAATCATTATATTAGAAAAGTTTATAATGGTATCAAGAATTTCACCGGTGAATGGTAAATCTTTAACCAATTCTTGGTAATATTTCTTTGTGTTATCTAATTGGGATAAACTAGATAGATACGTTAAAAGAGCTAATTTTGTATAACTGAAAATTCTAATGAGATTATAGGAGAAATTTAAATCAGGTATATGAGAAAAAAGGTTAGACATTTCCTTTAGATTACCTAAGTTAAAAGGATTTTCTAAATAATTATTTAAAGTACTATAGAAAGGCTTTACATTTAAATTTGGAACATAACGGTACTTATTAACTAGGGTTAACTTTTTAAATAAATATGCTAAGTATTGATATATATTAAGAATTTCTTGATTATTTAAAGATGTATCATTAATAGTAAATGATGTTAGGTTTAAACTATATTTTTTTACATTTCCTGCTTTAATGATTCTTAAGTCGCAAGTATTTGGACTAGTAAGATAAAATAAGCTACGATAAGTAGCAAAATTTATTAAGGGATCATAGTAGCTGGCAATAATTTTATTAATTAATTTTGTGTCAATTACAAAAATATCATCCCGTAACAAAATTTTATGGCTACTAAAATCAATAGTTGAAAAAGTCAAATAGTCATTATCGATACGAGTTAAAACTCCTAAATCAAAATTATTAATTAAGACAATATCATTAACTTGCATATTTCCACCTCATCAGTAAATTTTATCACAGATAAGCAGTTTTTAAAATAATATGTTTATATTATTTTTAAATTATGGTATCATTTAAGAGATGAAGAAGATGCTTAATTAGTAATTATATAGTAAGATTGATATAGAAAAATTTGAATTGGTAATATGATATGAGGAAACGAAATGAAAGTAATTTATGAGGATAATCATTTATTAGTTGTTTACAAGCCTTACGGCATTTTAGCTCAAGCTGATGGCAGCATTAAACCAGATATTTTAACCTTGGCTAAAGCGTATCTTAAAGAAAAGTATCAAAAACCTGGTAATGTTTATCTAGGTCTAGTACATAGGCTAGATATAAACACGGAAGGAATAATGGTTTTAGCTAAAACTAGTAAAGCAGCTAAACGTTTAAGTGCTGATATAGCTCAACATGACTTTGAAAAAAAGTACTTAGCGGTAGTAGAAGGGTTACCGCAAGGTTCTACGCTTGAAAATTATTTAAGCAAAAATGAAAATGAGCGCAAAGCTTATGTTACTGGCCCAGATAGGGGGAAACTGGCTAAACTTAGTTTTCAAGTTTTAAGAACCTGGATAATTGCCAATCAATTGCTAAGTATTGTAGATATAAGTTTAGAAACAGGCCGTTTCCATCAAATTAGATGTCAATTTGCCCATAGTGGTCATCCCTTATATGGTGATACTAAATATGGCTCTAAAAATATTGTTAAGACTGCTGTTTTACAGGCCTACTCTCTTAGTTTTAGACATCCAATAAGTAAAGAAATGTTAACTTTTACCGACATTGATTATAGTAATATATTTAAAGGAATAGAAGGGATTATATGACATTTGAATTAAGTATTGATAATATAGAAGAAATAAAGGCTTTAATGGGACCAAATAATATTAATATTAAGACAATAGAAGATATTTACGGCGCTAGTCTTAATATTGTTGGCACTAAGGTGTATTTGGACATGACGGATAATTTAAAGCGTGACCAGTTAGTTCGTTTAATTAATAAACTTGTCGAAGTTATTAAGATAGGAGCTAAAATAAGTCCGCGCGATATTGTTTATTTAGCCAATTTAGTAGCAAGTAACGAAGAACAAAGCTTTAATAAACTCTATCAAAATAAAAAAGCAATTGTCTATACCTACAATAATAAACCAATCTATCCCAAAACTATCAAACAAATCGAATATATTGAAAAATTAAGTAAAAATGATATCTTATTTAGTCTTGGGGCAGCTGGTACAGGTAAGACTTATATAGCAATTGCCTACGCTGTAAATTTACTGAAAAATAATCAAGTTGCTAAAATTATTTTAACTCGTCCAGCAGTAGAAGCCGGTGAATCACTAGGATTTCTACCAGGCGATTTAAAGGAGAAGGTCGACCCTTACCTAAGACCATTATATGATGCGTTATATGATACTTTAGGAATGGAACAAACAGAAGATTTGATTGCTAAAAATGTTATTGAAATAGCACCATTGGCTTATATGCGAGGTAGAACGTTAGAAAATGCCTTCATTATCTTAGATGAGGCACAAAATGCAACAACAGAACAAATAAAAATGTTCTTAACCCGTTTAGGTTTTCATTCTAAAATGGTAATAACTGGCGATCCTAGTCAAGTAGATTTAAAAGATAGTAGAAGTTCAGGATTGAAATTTGCTGCAAAGATATTAGAGCATATTAATGGAATAAGTACAATTAGTTTTGCAAGTAATGATGTTGTACGACACCCATTAGTGGCTAAGATTATCGAAGCTTTTGAAAAAAGTAAAAACTAAAAGCAATATTTTATAAAAAATATTTATTTACTAAGGTTATTTTTCTCGCCAAAAAAAGTTAAATATGCTATAATTATTTTTGTTAATAATGAAATGAAAGAATAGGAGAACGTTAATGAGTGAAGTAAAACGTTTTGAAATGGAGTGGGCGGGGCGTCCACTTATAGTTGAAATCGGTGAGGTTGCTAAACAAGCTAATGGTGCTTGCGTAGTTACTTATGGTGGAAGTACCGTTTTATCTTGTGTTTGTTCAAGTGATGAAGTTTCAACACAGGACTTTTTTCCACTAATGGTTTTATATCAAGAAAAATTATATGCTGCTGGTAAAATTCCTGGTGGCTTTTTACGGAGAGAGGGTCGGCCAACTGAACATGAAACTCTAGTTTCTCGTTTAATCGATCGTCCAATTAGACCTTTATTTGCTGAAGGTTTCCGTAATGAAGTTCAAGTTATTAATACAGTTTTATCAAGTGATCCAGATTGCTCACCAGCTATGGCTGCAATGCTTGGTTCATCAATAGCGCTTATGATTTCTAATATTCCTTTTGAAGGACCAATTGCTGGGGTTGTTGTCGGTTTAATTGATGGGAAATTTATTATCAATCCAACACCGGAACAATTAGAAATTAGTGATTTAAATTTAACAGTAGCTGGTACACATCAAGCTATTAATATGGTTGAAGCTGGCGCTCGTTTTGTTGATGAAGATACAATGTGGGAAGCTTTAAAGTTTGGTCATGCCGAAATTCAAAAACTTTGTGAATTTGAAGATGTAATCACCAAAGAATGTGGTAAACCAAAAGTTGAAGTTGATTTATTCCATTTAGATTCTGAAATTGACAAAGAAGTACGTGCTTATGCCGAAGAGAAGATGATTAAAGCTATCAAAATTGAAGATAAGCTAGAACGTTACGCAGCCATTGATGCCGTAGAGGAGGAAACAGTAAATCATTTTGATGAGAAAGTTTTCATTACTGAAGTTGGTGGTATCAAGGTTTTAGATACAGAGGCTAAGGCTTTATATTTAAAAAATGTCAAAGTCAGCTTAGAAAATATTCTTCATGAAGAAGTTAGAAGGATGATAGCTGTTGATAAAATTCGTCCAGATGGTCGAGCTTTAGATGAAATTAGACCACTATCTAGCCGTATAGATGTTTTACCACGTACACATGGTAGTGCTTTATTTACTCGTGGTCAAACACAATCTTTAGGTGTTGTAACTTTAGGTTCATTATCCGATAACCAAATTATCGATGGTCTTGGTTTAGAAGACACAAAGAGATTTATGCTTCATTATAATTTCCCTCAATTTTCAGTAGGAGAGACTGGTCGTTATGGCTCACCAGGTCGTAGAGAAATTGGTCATGGTGCTTTAGGTGAAAGAGCCTTATCATATGTTATTCCATCAGAAGATGAATTCCCATATACTATTAGAGTTGTTTCTGAAATACTAGAATCTAATGGTTCTTCTAGTCAGGCTACTATTTGTTCAGGTACACTAGCTTTAATGGCAGCTGGGGTTCCAATTAAGGCTCCTGTTGCAGGTATAGCTATGGGCTTAATTATGCAAGATGAAAAACATTATACCATCTTAACTGATATTCAAGGTATGGAAGATCATCTTGGTGATATGGACTTTAAGGTTGCTGGTACTCGTGAAGGTATTACTGCTCTTCAAATGGATATTAAGATTAAAGGTATTACTTATCAAATTTTAAAAGAAGCTTTAGCTCAAGCTAAAAAAGGTCGGATGCAAATTCTTGATCACATGGCTCAAACTATTGCTAAACCGAGAGAAGAATTATCTCAATATGCACCAAAGGTTGTTGTAACTAAGATTAATCCTGATCGCATTAGAGATGTCATTGGTTCCGGTGGTAAGGTTATTAACCAAATCATTGAAAAATTTGATAATGTTAAAATTGATATCGAACAAGATGGTCGCGTATATGTTATGCATTCCAATATGGCTACAGCTAAGGCTTGTCTACAATATATTGAAGATCTTGTTAGAGAGGCTGAAGTAGGTAAGGTCTATGAAGGTAAAGTTGTTCGAATCGAAAAATACGGAGTATTCGTTGAATTATGGCCTGGCTGTGAAGGCTTGTGTCATATTTCCAAGCTTGCTAAAGATCGAGTTGCTAAATGCGAAGATGTTGTATCTTTAGGAGACACTATTTTAGTAAAATGTATTGCAATTAACGAAAAAGGTCAAATCGACCTTTCTCGTAAAGATGCATTAAAGGATTAAAGGGCCAGGCCCTTTTTTCATAGGAGGACTTAAATGGAAAACTTCCTTAACACCTTAAAAAATCTTTTTGGTGATGCCCTTTTTAATATATTAAATGGGATTATTGCCTTAGTCTTAGGCTTTTTCGTTGTTAAGTTTTTGCGGTTTATTTTGCGTAGACTATTAAATAGACTGCCAATTAATACGACAATTGCCACTTTTTTAAATAGTATTTTATCAGCTATTTTGTATTTAATTTATATCCTTATTGTTTTAAATGCCTTTAATATTGCTACTGATGGGATTGTTGCTCTCGTTGGTAGTGTAGGCGTTGCCATCGGTCTCGCTCTTAAAGATTCTTTGTCTAATGTTGCTAATGGAATAATGCTAGTTACGATGAAACCTTTTAATGTAGGTGATTATGTAGAAGTTAATGGCACTAGCGGCACAGTTGTAGCTATTCATATGATTTCGACAGTATTACAAACTACTGATAATAAGCTAATAACTATTCCTAATAACGAGGTTTTATCTAATAATATTATTAATTATAATGCTATGACAACTAGAAGACTAGATATGACAATTAGTGTTGCTTATGATAGTGATATTGATTTAGTTAGAAGTACGGTCTTAGGCTTAGTTGCTGCTGATGAAAGAATCTTTAAAGATCCAGCTCCCGTATTTAAATTAGATGTCATGAATAGTTCATCTCTCGATTTCACTTTACGGATGTGGGTTCAAAGTGGTGATTATCATAATGTTAAATGGCAGTTAAATGAAAATATTATCAAGGTTTTTGCTGAAAAAAATATTGAAATTCCTTTCCAACAGGTTGATATAAGGATGCGAAAGGATTAATATGAAAAAAATAATCATTTTTCTCTTACTATTTGTTTCGCTTTTCGGAACATGTTATCAAACTAATGCCTTTACAATTGATGATGAAACGAATAAAGACTTAAATATTATAGGTAGCACTCAACAATTTAGCCTAGATTTAGAATTTACTAGTTTAATTTATGATAAAAATAAACTATATTCAACGGATTTAAAACACTTTATTGTCATTGATCCGTCCCCGACACGTCTAATTTTAGATCCAGATACTAATCTTGTTATTATTGACTTAAACTTTGTTTCCCCACAGGCCAGTGAATTAAGCTTGACCCAAATTAATGACACATACTATGTTTACTATGCGGGTGAGAGATTGTATGGCGATTTTAATTTTTTAGTTGACGGAAAAGAAGTAATAGCCAATAATGTTAAAGGGTTAGATGTTAAACTCAGTTATGAAGGCAGTATTATTTCTAATATAGTAGAGCCTAAACGGGGTATTATTACAGAATACATAGTTTTATTTGTTGGAGCAGCTTTATTAATATTAATATTAGGTTATTTAATTTATTTATTTATTCCTAAAAATTATTATAAAAAAATGGCTAAGACTGCTAAGGGTATAATTACATTTTTTAACAAAGATAAGAGTTTAAAACAAAATATTTTAAGCTTAAAGATTAAACTTGGCAATCTAACTATTCAATTTAGAGCTATTTCACCCAATGATCCTAAATACAAGGATTTAAAGTCAGCCCTTAATGAAATGAATTTAACTTTAGAAAATATTATTAAATTGGCTTCCTTTTATAAAGAAGAAGATCTTAATGGCTTAAAAGACTATTTTACGGTTAAAGCTCATAACTTTATTCAGTTGCTTGACAACGGCAATTATCGTTTTAAAGAGCATGACAAACATAAATTTAAAACTGAATTATTAAAGCCCAATGTAATGAATAAAGAACAAGAGGATGCCCTGCATTACCTAGAGGGTATTGATGTTATTAATAAAAATAAAAATTAATTTGTTGCAAAAAAAACTGTTTGTGATAAAATTATAAGGCAATATGGTAATCGAGCAGCAATGTTAGGAAAGTCCATGCTAGCACAATCTGCGATGATTGTAGTGTTTGTGCTTAAGGAAAAAATAACTTAAGGCACCTTTTGGTGACGGCGGATGAAGTCTAAGTCTTTGATATGATGTAGTCTATAACGTGCCACAGAAACGAGTTATAGGGAAACCTATAAATGAAACGCGGTAAACCCCTCAAGCTAGAAATCCAAATTTTGGTAGGAGAGCTTAGACTGGCGAAATGAAGCTAAGTTTAGGTCGTATTTATACGAAGATAGATGATTACCCTTGACAAAACATGGCTTATATATTGCAAAGAGACCCTAGTGGTCTCTTTTTTATTGTTCAAGCATGTTTTACAATAATTAAATAAATTAAAATTACAAGTATTAAATTTGAATTATATATCTATAAAAAAACAATTAATGGTATAGAATTTTTTCGACATTTTTAAGAAAGTATTAATATTTTAGAGCTAATTACTAAATATTATTCCTAAGTAAAGTTTGGTTACAAAAATACAAACCGCATAACAAAAGCGTTATTTAATAGCCTAATATTCTTATACTATAACATTGATTTTTTATAACTTTATGGTAAAATATACATAGAAGTAAACCATTTTCAAAAAAAAACAATATATGGGGTGAATATTATTAACAATTATGCTGTATCCATAATTATATATAAAAAGAAAGGAAAGTTGATAATTTAAGATACAGTTAAATTATCAAATTTAGAACATGAGAAGGATATATTTATTATTGTACTGTCGTAGTTTTTTCTATGCGAACAATTAGCTACAAAAACTATTAGTCTTTAGTTATCTATTCAGTTAAAAAATAAGAGGTGATTACAATGAAAAAAATATATATTTTAATTATTACTGTTATTTTGATAGTTTGTGCAGTTAGTTGTAGCAATTCAAAAACTTATAAAAATGGGGATCGAGTAACGATAGATGGGCTAATTTATGAGTATAATATTCCAAGTGTGAATGAAGAAACGAGGCTTTTAGATGCACCTGTTTATGACTATAAAACTGCTGATATAACAGCAGAAGACAAGCCAATATATCATTCGTGCTATCCCATTGATATGATTCATCCTGAAAAATATGTAATTTCAGATTCTGATTTATCAAAAGAAAATTGGCTGAAATATAGTTATCAAGCTGTTGAATACAGCACGTGTTTATCTTTAGATGAAAATTATACTACAATAACTAAATATTTTAATCCGGTAACAAAGTGCACACGTGATGAGATGGTTGCTTTTCCTATCAATCGTATCGATAAAAATTACATTTGGGATAATCCATGCTTTTGGGTTGTTGGGGCTACTGATGAGCTTAAAAAACCTGCTGATGAAGAGGAAAGTTTCATTATTACCTCAATAGATATACCTCGTACAATCGATGGAGTAGTTGTGGCAGGCATTGGTTATGGTGCGTTAAAAGATATAGCAGTTATGGATATAGAAATTGAAAGTTTATCTTCTATAGACTTAGGGACAGGTGTTAATGTTGGAACTACGTTCCAAATACCATTTTATATAATGCCGTATGCTTTGAATGACTCTATTATAGGTCACATTCAAGACAATCGCGCGACTTATATTTATTCTAGGGCTATAAATAATGTTGAGGTTCATGATTGGCATTTTAATAGAACAACTTTTGTTTTTGATGCTTCATTTTATAATTTTAGACCATTAGAGGTTTATGATAAAGTTTATGATGGTTGTGCTCAAGAAGAGTCTAAAACAATTAGCTTTGAATATTTAGCTTATCCTAGTACGGGTTATAATACTTCTCCATTAATCAATGGTGTATTTGTTGATTGTGATTTTAAAGGCTACGATAATGGCTACCGGGTAATTTATAATACTAATGATTTTTATGGCACAATAAGAACTGAAAAAAAAGATGAGAATTTTGATAGAAGTGATGTATTATTTGATGCGTTACTATCAAATTATCATACGGAGCCGTTATTATTTGGTGCTAGTGATATCGTTGAATTAACCTTAACTCATAGTTTTTTAAGTTCTAATTACATAGAAAATAAAGAAATTAAATCCTATATAACAGAAGAGGCTTTAGTAACAAAACTTGAAAAAGTGTACTTAATGGGCAAAATATCTAAAAACATAGAAGATGAAGCTACATTTTACCTAGATGAAGAAAATAATTTGTACTTTTTATCTTATCAGACATTAGACAAATCACCAGAATATATAAAAGTCTTTAAGGCACCAACGAATTGTGAATTTATGGAAGTAGAAGTATTAGCCGAAGATATATTATTTCCATACGTTCATGTTATGTAGTAATTAGACATAAATCATAGTTTTGCAAAAAGAAGTTTAAAAAATAATTATATTCAATTTATTTATCTAAACTTAAATATATACAATTTAGATGTGAGTTTATACAAACAGTTACTCACATCTTTTTTGTTGACTATTAAAAGTCGGTAATTTTACTATCTAAGGGCAAGATAATGGGCTCATAAGTAGCATTAAATAAATAGCTAAGTTATTTAGTAAATGTAAATATATCTTAAACAAATAGGTTAAAGCTCGTATCTCTATATTATTAGCTACTGCTATTTTACCAACTTTTCCCATTAAAATGAGATTGCTGATAGAAAAATGCATTTCTTATCTCCCTAATTATATTTTTGTTTAATGTTTAATTTATATTAAAAAACATATTGCAATTAAAAAAAAAATTAGTATAATAAAAATTAGCAATGAAAAGAAATAGTAATTTAGACAGATATTTTAGCGAGTTGTCGGTTGGTGAAAGGACAATATTTGAAATCTAAATGAACGCGTCTTCGAGCAATGCCAGGAACTTTAGTATTGGCATCAGGTTCGCCTGTTATAGCGATAAAGTATGTATGTACTTGAGTAGTATGTTTTTTTCATAACATAAATTAAGGTGGCACCGCGGATTATTCGTCCTTAAATGATTTATTTCATTTAAGGCTTTTTTTATTGCTAAAAGGAGGAAATAAATAATGGAAAGTAAAATGATGGTAAAACAAAATGAATTATTAGAGGAGTTTATGGGCTATGTGAAAGATTTATATGATCATCCAGAACTTGGCAATGAAGAATTTCATGCAGTGAAATTATTAGCTGGCGTATTAAGCAAATACGGCTTTGAAACTAAAGCGCCTAATTTACTTAAAACAGATTTTTTAGGTGTTTATGATAGTCATAAACCGGGGCCAACAATTGCCTACTTATGTGAGTATGATGCACTTCCAGACATCGGTCATGGTTGTGGGCATAATATGATAGGTGTAACTTCTATTTTAGCCGCAATTATGTTAAAGGAAGAAATTGATAATATTGGTGGTAAAATAAAGGTTTTTGGTACACCTGCTGAAGAAAATTTTGGTGGCAAAGTTGAACTTGCTAAATTAAATGCTTTTAAAGATTCTGATGTAGCAATGATGCTTCACCCTAGTTCTAAATATGCAGTTGGTAGTAAAACATCAGCTTTAATTCCTGTTCGCTTTACTTTCCATGGACATACTGGTCATGGTTGTAATCCTTATGAGGCCGCCTCTGCTCTAGATGGGGCCATCACTACTTATCAAGGAATATCAATGTTAAGACAATTTTTAAAACCAGGATCATTTATTCATGGGGTTATTTCTAATGGTGGTAAGGCAGCGAATGTTATACCAGATTTAGCTGTTCTCGATTATTATTTTAGAGCTCCATCCATTAAATATGCTAGCTACATTAAAGAAAGGGCAGAAAATATTGCCAATAGTGCTGCGCAGATGCATCATTTAACAGTAGAAAGTAGTATTTATGAAGCAATTTATGAAGATAAGAAGATAAATTATACATTGGCAAAAGAGCTAAAAAGCATTTTTAGTCAAATGGGTATTGAAGCAGAAGATGTTAATGAAATTCCTGGTGGTTCTAGTGATGTTGGTGCAGTATCATACCAAATTCCAACTATTGAAGGAAATATGAAAATTTGTGATAAAAATGTTTGTGGTCATACTAGAGAATTTGCTGCAGCAACTATTTCTAGCGCTGGTTTAGAGGCTTTAAAAAATGGCTCTTTAGCCTTAGCCAAATTAGGCTATAATTTAATTACTAAACCTGAATTATTAGCAGAGGTTAAAAATGAATTTAAAGAAAATAATTAGTTTGCTAATAGTATTTATTATCGGAATATTTACTTTAGCAAGTTGTGATAATAAAAATGAATTAAAAGTAGATTGGACAAAGCTTACTTATGAACAAAAGGTAGAGGTTCCCAACGGATTATTATTAAAAGAAGGTACATTAATTGTAACAACTTCTCCGGATTACTCTCCTTATGAATTTAAGGATATAAAACAAGAAGGAGATAAACAATATCAAGGTGCCGATATCTTTTTAGCTAATTATCTAGCCCAAACTATGGGCTTAAAGCTTGAAATTCTCGAATCAAGTTTTGATGGCTTAGTTACACAGTTAAATACCAATAAGGCAGATATTATTTTAGCTGGTTTAACTTATACCGAAGCAAGAGAACAAAATTACACTTTTACCGATGTCTATTACGATAGTGGTGATGGTGGTCAAGTAGTTATAACATTAAAAGAAAATTTAGACAAATATAACTCTTTTGAGGCTTTAAACAATAGTGATGTTAAAATTGGTTGTCAAAAGGCTTCCGTACAAGAGGAACTAGTAACTAGTCAATTACCAAATGCTACCCCTTACCCAGTTGGTAAGATAGAGGATGGTATTCAATTATTAAATAAAGGTACTGTTGACGTTATTGCTTTAAGTCAAGTTAATGCGGAAACATTAGCTAATACCAATAGTGATATTGTAATTATAACTGGCTTTGTTTTTGAAGATAGTATCTATCAAGGTACAAGGGGCTTATTAACTAAGAATAATCCGTTAGCTGATTATGTTAATGAAGCTATTAGCTATTTAGGTGAAAACACTTATCAAGAATGGTTAGACATAAATGTGGAATATGTGGCTACCTTAAGTGCTGGTGATATGGCCCAATCTAATTTCTTTGTTAGATTTTGGAATATTTTAACGGATTATGCCTTACAATTCCTACAAGGTACTGGTATCACTTTAGCCTTATCTGCAGTTACAGTTATTTTTGGTACAATTATTGCTATATTATTACAAACTATAAGATCATCTAGATTCTTATTATTAAGAAGCATTGGTAATGTTTATGTAGAATTCGTAAGAGGTATTCCATTACTATTACTTTTATGGCTATTATATATGTTAGCTCCTGGTAGTTGGCCAACCTTCATAAGTGTAGGTATTGCCTTATTCTTAAACAGTGGCGCCTACGTTGCTGAAATTATAAGAGCTGGTATATTAGCTATTGATAAAGGTCAATATGAAGCTGCTAGAACATTGGGTTTATCAAAATTTCAAACAGCTAAAAAGATTATTCTACCACAAGCTACAAAAAAGATTTTGCCAGCTTTAGGTAATGAATTTGTTGCCTTAATTAAGGAAACATCTTTAGCATCTGTTTTCTTTATTGGTGATTTGATGACAGTTAAAAACAATATAACTAGTTTAACTTACTTATCAATTGAACCATTTATTATTGTCGGTGTAATTTACTTTGTTTTAACATTTGGTACAACAAAATTAATTAAGCATTTCGAATTAAAAATGGAGGCTTAAGATGGAAAATAACGTTTTAATTGAAGTTAAAAATTTATATAAAAATTTTAAGAATTTACAAGTTTTAAAAGGGATTGATTTAGATATTCATAAAGGTGAAGTTATTTCCATTATAGGCTCATCTGGTAGTGGTAAGTCAACCTTACTAAGAAGTATTAATCTACTAGAAATTCCTCAAAATGGCACAATAACTTTTAAAGGTAACTTGGTCTTTGATATTGAAACTAATTATCTTGAAATAGCTGATTTAATTCAACAAATCAAGGAAAATCCTAGCAAAGAATTAGAACACAAACTAAAAAAAGAAATGAAAAAAGAAGAAAAAATTACTTTGAAGAAATCATTTGCTTTAGAAAAAACGATTAATGAATACCGGACAAACGTCGGTATGGTATTCCAACATTTTAATATATTTAAAAATTTAAATGTGATTGACAATATAACTTTAGCACCAGTATTGTTAGGTAAAATGAGTCAAGAAGAAGCGGAAAAGCAAGCTTTAAATTTACTAAAGAGAGTTAATTTAGAGGAAAAGGCCTATTTGTCAACTAAAGGCTTATCAGGTGGACAATTGCAAAGACTTGCTATAGTTAGAGCCTTAGCAATGAATCCGGCTGTTATGTTGTTCGATGAACCAACCTCAGCTTTAGACCCAGAAATGGTTAAAGAGGTTTTAAAAGTTATTAAAGAATTAGCTGATACCGGGATGACTATGGTTATTGTTACCCACGAAATGGGTTTTGCTAGAGAAGTCAGTGATAGAGTAATCTTTATGGATGATGGTAAAATTCAAGAAGAAGGAACACCAGATGCCATCTTTAATCATCCTAAAAATCAACGGTTACAAGAGTTTTTGCAAGCGGTATTATAATACACTTTTTACAATTATTTATGGTTGTTAGTAAGATTCTAGCAACCATTTTTTTGCGGATATTACTAATTTTA
>CALUXJ010000035.1 GCA_944324725.1 uncultured Acholeplasmatales bacterium | reverse complement strand
GTAACGGAGATTCATGATTATTTAAGAGTTTTATTTGCACGTATTGGAACTCCGTATTGTCCCCATCATCATATACCAATTAGCTCTTGGTCAATTGATGAAATAATTAATAAAGTTATGGCTCTTCCAGAGGATACTCGGATCTATGTTTTAGCTCCAATTGTTCGGCAACAAAAGGGCGAGCATGTTAAAACCTTAGAAAAGTGTTTAAAGGATGGCTACATCAGAGCCTATATTGATGATGAATTACATGAATTAGATGAGCCAATTAAGCTTGAAAAAAATAAGAAGCATACCATTGATTTAGTTGTTGATCGGTTAAAACTTAAAGCTGATTCAGCTAGTCGTTTGGCAGAAGCTATTGAACTGGCCTTTAAAGCTAGTGATGGCTTTGTTAAAATTATGCATGATAATATTACAGATTTATATAGTGAAAATTATGCCTGTCCGATTTGTGGCTTTGTTTTACCAGAACTAGAACCGCGGCTTTTCTCATTTAATAATCCACTTGGTGCCTGTCCTGATTGTCATGGTTTGGGTTATAAATTACATATCGACAGAAATTTGATTATTGATGAAGAAAAAAGTCTAAATAATGGCGCCATTGTGCCATATCGGAATCAAGATAAGGAAAATTTAAATTATGCTGAACTAGATCAAGTTTGTGAATATTATCAAATTGATAAAGATATTCCTTTTGGTGACTTACCAAAAGAGAAACAAGATATTATCCTATATGGTTCACCAGACATTTTACATTTTACGTTAACCTCTTCCAGCGGCAGAACTTCTTATAAAGATAAGCCTTATGAAGGCATAATTAATAATTTTGAGCGTCGTTATGTAGAAACTAATTCGGATTGGATTAGAGAATGGATTGAAGGCTACATGGTGGAAAGTGAATGTAAAACCTGCCATGGGGCTAGATTAAATGATGAGGTTTTGTCTGTTTATATCGCTGATAAAAACATCGATGATTTATCTAAAATGTCTATTGCCGATTTATATAATTTCTTTGATAATTTGACTTTATCGGAGGAAAAAGCCCAAATTGCCAATTTAGCCATTAAAGAAATTAAGGATAGATTACGTTTTTTAATAGACGTTGGTCTAGATTACCTCAATCTGGCTAGAAGTGCGGTTAGCTTATCTGGTGGAGAAGCCCAAAGAATTAGACTAGCTACACAAATAGGTAGCCAACTTACGGGGGTAATTTATGTTCTTGATGAACCAAGCATTGGCTTACATCAAAGAGATAATGCCCGTTTAATTAAAAGCCTAAAACAAATGCGGGATTTAGGCAATACCCTAATTGTAGTTGAACATGATGAAGAAACAATGTTAGCATCTGACTACTTAGTTGATGTTGGTCCAGGAGCTGGTATTCATGGGGGCGAGATTATGGCCGCTGGTACGCCAGCTGAGGTTATGGAAAATCCTAATAGCATTACAGGTAAGTATTTAAAGGGCGAGTTAAGTATCCCCGTTCCAACTAGTAGAAGACCTGGTAATGGTAAGATGATTACTGTTATTGGGGCTGCAGAAAACAATCTTAAGAATATTAAGGTTAGTTTCCCTCTCGGTAAGTTTATTTGTGTAACTGGGGTATCTGGCAGTGGTAAATCAACTCTAGTCAATGAAATACTATTACGCTATTGTCAAAAAATGCTTTATAAATCTAAAAGAGTGGCACCAGGTAAGGTGGAGCGTATTACGGGTCTGGAAAATATTGATCGTGTTATTGAAATATCTCAACAGCCAATCGGTAGAACGCCTCGTTCTAATCCAGCTACCTACACGGGTGTTTTTGACGATATAAGAGAGCTATTTAGCCAAACTAATGATGCCAAAATGCGGGGCTATGATAAAGGACGCTTTAGCTTTAACGTTAAGGGTGGTCGTTGTGAAGCCTGTGGTGGGGATGGCGTTAAACGCATTTCCATGCATTTTTTACCAGATGTTTATGTGCCATGTGAGGTATGTCATGGTACGCGTTATCAAAAAGAAACGCTTGAAATTAAGTTCAAGGATAAAAATATTGCCGATGTATTAGATATGCGAATCGAAGAAGCTTATGAATTTTTCCAAGCTTTCCCCAAGATTAAAAATAAATTAGAGACATTAATGGCGGTTGGTTTAGGTTATATGAAGCTAGGTCAATCATCAACCACTCTTTCAGGTGGTGAGGCCCAAAGAATTAAGTTAGCTAGTGAGCTTTATTCTAAAATTAGTGAACGAACTCTTTATATTCTTGATGAGCCTTCAACAGGTTTGCATACGGATGATATAAAGAAACTATTAAATGTCTTTAATAAAATCTCAGATAATGGGGCAACGCTAATTGTTATTGAACACAATTTAGATATCATTAAATCGGCTGACTATTTGATTGATTTAGGTCCAGAAGGTGGAGATAAGGGTGGTACGGTTGTTGCTTGTGGTACCCCAGAAGAAGTAGCGAAAAACACTAATTCCTACACTGGTCAATATCTAGCAAAATTATTAAATAAGTAAAAGGAGGCCCTATGCAAAATAAAGGTGTTTTAGTAAAAAAAATAATAGAAGATAATAAGCTTGAGATAATTTATGGGGAAGATGGTTTAGATCGTTTAGTTGTTGAGGATATGATTTGTCGGCCTGGAATGGAGCTTTGTGGGTATCTAGATTTTTATGAACCACAAAGAATCGTTTTATTAGGAACTAAAGAGACAACCTTCCTTAAAACGTTATCCTTACCTTTACAAAAGGAAAGAGTAAATAATATTTTCGCTTTAGAGCCACCCCTATTAGTTATTTCTAAAAATGTTTCTTTACCAGACTATTTTATTTCTATTGCCAAAGAACATAAAATAGCAATCGTAAAAAGTGATTTGTCTACAACGGCGACCTCCTCTAAGCTTTATACTTATTTGCAAGAAATACTAGCAACTAGAATTAGTTTACATGCCACTTTTCTAGATATTCATGGCTTAGGAACCTTAATTATGGGCCATAGTGGAATAGGTAAATCAGAAACGGCCCTTGATTTAATAAAACGGGGCCATCAATTAATTAGTGATGATCTAGTAGAAATATTTGAAAAAGAGCCAGGGAATTTAATTGGCACGGCTCCTGATATCTTAAAGCGCTATATGGAAATTAGAGGTATTGGTATTGTTGATGTCGTTCATATGTTTGGTTCAGGTGCTTATCGACCAAAGAAAAATGTCAAGTTAGTTATTGAACTTGAAGCTTGGGATAAGGATAAGTATTATGACCGCTTAGGCTTAAAACAAGAAACCATTCGGTTCTTTGATACAGAAATCACTAAGCTTGTCATTCCAGTCTTACCAGGACGTAACGTGGCTTTATTAATTGAATCAGCCGTTTTAAATGAAAAGCTAAGAATTTATGGTGGTTATAACGATGCGAAAACTTTCGTTGATGCTGTTAACCGCAAAGCAAGGGGGCTGGAGTAATGGTTTATGCACTATATGTTAGTATTATAATAATTATTCTTCTTGGACTATATTATCCTTATATAAAAATTCAAGGAAAATATCCGAAATGGCATTTAAAAAATGTCTTTAGTAAAACAAAAAAGACCTATACATTTAGATATAGTGTTCCTTTAATGGCTGGCATCTTATTCTTTATTATCTTAGTGATTTTAGATTTAGTTTTACCAACTGATGCCATTTATATTGAACCAGTAGCCTTCAAGTTATTTGGGGCCGGTATTCATTGGTATGCTTTATGGATTTTACTAGGAGTAGTAGTAGCTGTTATAGCTGGTATTAAGGAAGGTAAGCGAATTGGCGTTTATGCTGATTTTATTTATACGGGTATTCTAATTACCTTACCACTGGCTATCATCGGTGCGCGAATTTGGTATGTTTTATTTAATTTAGATAAGTTTCCTACTTTTGGCGATGTGATTGGTCTAAGAGATGGTTGGGCTGGTCTTGGTATTCAAGGTGGCGTTATTGTTGCGATAATCGTAGTAATTCTTTACTGCAAATATACTAAGGTTTCCCTTTTTAAAGCACTAGATTTAGTGGCTCCAGGCTTTTTAATTGGTCAAATTTTTGGTCGTTGGGGTAATTTCTGTAACCATGAACTATATGGTCCTGCGATTAGTAATACTGGCCTTTTTGAAGCTTTGTTCCCTCGCTTTATTACGGAAAATATGTATATCAGTGGTGGTGATTTACTTGGTAATTTAGCTCCAGGCTATTATCAACCAATGTTCTTATACGAAAGTTTACTTAATTTGATTGGTTTAATTATCTTATTAGTATTAAGAAGAAAATCAACTAAGTTAGAGTCAGGCGATATGCTAGGTCTTTATTTAATTTGGTATGGTATTGTAAGAACTATTACTGAATCCTTCCGTTTTGAAGGTGAGGTTTTGATGATTGGTGGTATTAGAGTATCTATTTTAGTATCAATTATCTTTATTATTGTTGGTATTTTATATTTGCTTTTGAAACGTAAATTTGCTAAACGAATTTTATACCAAGATTTAATTAAAAATGTCATTGCCAATAAGGTTGATACAATTTTATTTGATTTAGATGGTACGTTATTAGATTCTAAGGATTTAATTTACCGGAGCTTTATTCATACTTTTGAACATTTTTATCCTAATCATGAATTATCTGATGCCGAACTAGACTCATTCTTTGGTCCAACTCTAGTTGAAACTTTTAGTAAATATACGGATGATCCAGCTAAAGTTAATGAAATGGTAGAATATTACCGCGAATTTAATAAGGCCCATCATGATGAACTTACTGGTCTTTTCCCAGGTGTTAAGGAAACCCTTAAATATTTAGCTAAGCATAATTATAAATTAGGGGTTGTATCTTCTAAGAAAAGTGATTTAGTTAATCACGCGCTTGAATATTTTAAAATCAAAGATTATTTTTCGATTGTTATAGGCTCAGATGATGTTACTAAACCAAAGCCAGACCCTGAAGGTATTTATAAGGCTTGTCAAAAATTAAAGGCTAAAAGAGCTCTTTACGTTGGAGATAGTGTTGGGGATATTGTGGCTGGTAAAAGTGCTAAGGTTAAGACTTGCGCGATAGCCTATAAAAAAGATAGTGGGCGGAGTGCTAGCCTATTAAATTGTGAACCAGATTATTTTATTGATTCAATGTATGGTTTAATTAAGCAACTAGGTGAGTAAGATGAGTTATGCTTTGGAAGTTAAAGAAGAACTAACGAGGCTCCCACTCACAGACAATATTGAAACTCTAACTTGTCTTAATGCTCTTTTACATAATGGCTTTGAATTAGCTATGACTAGCTTTACTAATTTTAAACTATCCTTTCAAACGCGTTCTAATGCTATTATGCGTTATGTTATTAAAGTTTTATTAGGTGTTCATCCAAATCTTAAATATGAGCTATATCAAAAACAAATAATGCGCTTTGATAAGCCAAATTTGTATGGACTACGAATTACAGAGGATAGCAATTTATTAGTTGAGGAATTTAATTTATTAGAGCCAAACAATGAACAGGCTTTAGAAATTTTAGAAGATGATCATTTAAAAAAAATCTATCTTCGAGCCAGTTTTATTACGAGTGGCTCAGTCAATGATCCTAAAACTTCTAACTATCATTTAGAATGGTGCTTAAATAGTAATAGTGAGGCTCTTTTTATTCAAAATTTAATTAATAGCTACAATTTAAACGCGCGTATTAGTAAGCGTAAGGAAAAACTTGTTATCTACATTAAAGACCGGGATGGCATTTGTGATTTATTGCGCATTATGGGGGTTAGTACCCAAGCCTTTAAGATGGAACAAGATATTATTAGAAGAAATGTTATTGCTGATACCAAAAGAAAAATTAATTTTGATATTGCCAATCAAAGTAAGACCAATGAAGCTAGTAAGAGTATGGCGCGCTATATTAAATATTTAGAAACCTACTATCCCTTAGATAAGCTAGATCCTAAATTAAAACTCATTATGGAAGTTAGAAAAAACAATATGGAGGCTTCCTTAACGGAGCTTTGTAGAATTCTTGAGGAAGAATATAACGAAAAAATTACGAAATCAGGCTTAAATCATAGGTTGCGCAAAATTAAAGAAATAGCTCTAGAATATAGTAAAAAGAGGAATCAAGTATGATAGGAATTGATTTGGTAGAAAATGAACGGATAGCTAGTGATTTAGAAAGAATAGCTAAACGCATTTTAAGTGAAGCAGAATATATAGTATATAAAAAGTTATTAGCCAGTAGTAGAAAAATCGAATATGTTGCTAGTCGCTTTGCGGCCAAAGAGGCTATCTATAAAGCTTTAGGAGGCAACTGTGGGTATGGTTATCAGGACTTCAGTATTTTAAATGATACTAAAGGCCAGCCCTTTGTCGTTAGTAAAGTAGATAAGAAAATAAACATTTCTATCAGTCATACTAAAAATTATAGTATAGCTATTTGTCAAATTGATAAATAGCTTGCTATTTTTAGATAAATTTATTATAATAATTATGTTTTTAAGGAGGAATGTGTCTTGGCACGTGCTAATGTTTATAAAGAAAATCAGCCTAAAACTAAAAGTAAAAAACCACTTTTTTGGTCTTTAATTTCTGTTGGTGGTTTAGTTGTTATTGCTGGTGTTGTAATGCTTATTTTATGGGGTGTAGGTGTATTTGATAAAGAAGTTACCCCAACTTATTTTACGGAATATGATAACTTAAAGATTAGTTATTCAGAAATTTCTACTAAGACGAAGGATACAGAATTTGCTTTCATATTTGTTTATGATAATGAAGGCTACGATGATTTATCTAGTAGTGATAAGAGTAGTATCTCTAGTCAAATAGCTAGTTTATTACAAACTATTGATGCTAAAAATGAAGAGTATAGTGATATTATTAATTTCTATTTAATTGATTCATCTGCTACAGGTAATAGTTCAATTCTTGACAATACAAGCTATGGTAGCTTTACGTTTACTCCACAATTACTATTCTTCTATGGTGGTAATTATTATGGTAGTGTAAGCGACGCTATTGAGGCTAATCAAACTTTAGAGAATGTTGTTAGTGCTCAAGATCGTGATTTAGTCTTTTCTGCAACGACCGTTAAGTCTTTTGTCAGTGTTGCTACTAATACTAAGTATTTAATTCAAGATTTAATTTTAAGTGAATAATTAAGAAAGGAATGAAACGCTATTTTAGCGTTTTTCTTGTATTATGGAAAAAGAAACATTAATCGAACCTATTGCTAGTGAATTAAATATTACAACCAAACAGGTAGAAGCTGTTTTAAATTTACTAGCTGAAGATGCCACTGTCCCATTTATTGCCCGTTATCGTAAGGAGGCAACAGGTGGCTTAAATGAAGTCGTTATTCGGGAAATTAGCGATAGATACACTTACGCAGTCAATTTAGAAAAGCGTAAAGAAGATGTTATGCGTCTTATCGATGAGAAAGGCTTACTAACCGATGAACTTAAGGCCGAAATTGTTAAGGCAACAAAGTTAATTGAGGTTGAAGATTTATATCGTCCATATAAAGAAAAGAAAAAGACTAAAGCTACTGAGGCTATTAAATTAGGTTTAGAACCATTAGCTAAACAAATGCTTGAACCAAATTATGGTAAACAAAAGGAAGAGATTATTAAACCATACTTAAAGGATGATTTAACTTACGAAAAGGCTATTGAAGGTGCTAAATATATTATCGCAGAAATGATTAGTGATAATGCGACTTATCGTAAATATATAAGAGAGAAAGCCTTACGCTATGGCAAAATTAGTTCTAAGCTCAAAAAGAATGCGGAAGATACCGATTTAAAATTCAAAATGTATTACGATGATACGGAAGGCTTAGCCTATATTAAACCGCACCGTATTTTAGCAATGAATAGAGGCGAAGACTTAGGTATTTTAACTGTTAGTGTGACTTTACAGCCAGAACGTGATATAGAATATCTAGAATATCAAGTTATTCATAAAAGACATTTATTATTTAGTGAAGAGATTAAGGATGCTATTGCTGATAGCTACAAGCGTTTGATTTCCCCATCTATTGAACGAGAAATTAGAAGTATGTTAACTGAAGATGCTGAGACTAAGGCGATAGATGTTTTCTCTATGAATGTTAAAAATTTATTACTTCAACCACCTTTAAAGGGTAAGGTAGTATTAGGAGTTGACCCGGCTTTTAGAACTGGTTGTAAATTAGCTGTTGTTGATCCAACGGGTAAAGTTTTAGATATTGGAGTTATTTATCCTAATGAAAAGAGTAAGGGCGCTACGGTTGATGAGGCTACTTTAGCTAAATCTGAAAAAACGATTTTAAATTTCTGCAAAAAATATAAGGTAGAAATTATGGCTATAGGTAATGGTACAGCTTCAAGAGAAACAGAAAGTTTTATTGCAGATGTCATTAAAAAGAATCATTTGGATGTTAAATATATCATTGTAAGTGAAGCGGGGGCTTCTGTTTATAGTGCTTCTGATGTTGCTAAAGAGGAATTCCCAACCTACGAAGTTCAGGAAAGAAGCGCCGTAAGTATTGCTAGAAGAATTCAAGATCCATTAGCTGAATTAGTTAAAATTGACCCTAAGAGTATTGGGGTTGGTCAATACCAACATGACGTTAATCAAAAACAATTATCTGAGGCTTTAGACAATGTAGTTAGTGATGTTGTTAATAATATTGGTGTCAATGTTAATACAGCTTCAGTTAGTCTATTGACCTATGTATCTGGCCTATCTAAAGCTTCAGCACAAGAAATTGTAAAATACCGCGAAGCTAACGGAAAAATAACTTCTAGACAAGAAATCAAAGATGTTAAAAAAATTGGTCCTAAAACCTACGAACAGGCTATTGGTTTCTTGCGTATTTCTGAGCCAATTGAAAAGCTAGATATGACTTCAATTCACCCAGAAAGCTATGATAAGGCTAAGGCTTTACTAAACTATATGGGCTTAACAGAAGATGCCATTGGCAAACAAGAAATCAAAGATGCGGTGGCTAAATTAGATAAAAAGGAAGTTGCTAAGGAACTAGCTATTGATGAATATACTCTTAACGATATTTGTGAAGCCTTTGTTCAACCGCTAAGAGATATTAGAGATGAATATCCTACTCCTATTTTAAGAAGTGATATTTTACACTTTGAGGATGTTAAACCAGGCGATGAGATGGAAGGAACAGTTCGTAATGTTATTGATTTTGGTTGCTTTGTTGATTGTGGGGTTAAGTATGATGGCTTGCTTCATATTTCAAAAATGCATCGTAAGGACATTAAGCATCCATCTGAGGTTTTAAGTGTAGGTGACTTAATTAAGGTCAAAGTCTTAGACGTTGATTATGATCATCATAAATTACAGCTAGAATTATTAAATTAATACTTGCATTTTGTCAAGCTTTCATATATAATAAAGAGGCTTGACAGGTATGGAGTAATACTCAAGAGGCTGAAGAGGCTTCCCTGCTAAGGAAGTAGACCGGGTAACTGGTGCGAGAGTTCAAATCTCTCTTACTCCGCCATTTTAGAAATTTAATCTTGGTGCAGTGGCATCAAGATTTTTTTGTTTTTAAACAAGCAGTAATTGGAGGTACAAAAATGCAAGCATTAATCGTTTATTTTTCACGACCAGGAGAGAATTATAGTGTTGGTTATATCGAAGAAGGTAATGCTAAACATATTGCTAAAGTAATATCCAAGTATACTAAGGCACCCTTATATGAACTAGAGCCACTTACACCTTATGCTAGTGACTATAAAGAGTGTGTTAAAGAAGCAGTTAAGGAAGCCAAGGAGGAAGCTCGACCAGCTTTTAAAAATCCATTAGCTGATATTAACAAATATGATGTTATCTATTTATGCTATCCAAACTGGTGTGGGACTTTTCCTCGCATTGTAGCTAGTTTTTTAGCTAAGTATGATTTTACTAATAAGATTATTAAACCAATGTGTACGCATGAAGGTAGTGGTATGGGTTTTAGCGAAAGGGAACTAGCCAAAACTTTACCTACTGCTACCATTTTACCAGGCCTACCAATTAAAGGTAGTGAATGTCATAAGCCTGAAATAGAAGAAACAATTAAAGAATGGGCATTTAAATTAACTAAGTAGCAAAATAATGGCATCTCTATAAATATTAGGTTATAATAAAGGCATGGAGGTACAATTATGATCAAAGAGTTAGAAAAGGCCCCCGATTTTACCCTTTTAGATAAAAACGGACAGGCGGTAAGTTTACATGATTTTAAAGGTAAGAAGGTAATTTTATATTTTTATCCTAAAGATAATACTCCAGGCTGCACTAAACAGGCTTGTGGGTTTAGGGACAATTATGCAGCTTTTACCAATCAAGGTATAGTAGTAATTGGTATTAGTAAGGATAGTGTTGCTTCGCATCAAAAATTTGCTGACAAATACAATCTACCTTTTATTTTATTAGCCGACCCTGATCATCAAGTAATTGAGGCTTATGGGGTATGGCAAGAAAAGAAAAATTATGGCAAGACTTATATGGGAATTGTTAGAACAACCTTTATTATTGATGAAGAAGGAACTGTAATTAAGGTTATGCCAAAGGTAAAGCCTGATACTAATGCCAGTGATATTTTAACCTTTTTAGAAAACAACTAGCTTTGGCTAGTTTTTTATAAAACACAGAAGTTAGCTTGACACAACTCTAATACTTAGGTATAATTAGACGAGTTAGTTGAAGCTAACTTTTTTTGAAAAGGTTGGTTAGACATTGCTAACTGGAGGTTTAAATGAGAATAGAAGAGGAAAGAAAAATCGTCACCTTGATGATTAAACTATATTATAAAAAATACCCTAATCCGACGGAGGAAGCAGATTTACTGGCCTATGTTAATTTGCGCTTAGATAAATGTCCGTTTGGTAATCGGAAAACCTTTTGTTCTAATTGTAAGGTTCATTGCTACAAAAAGGACATGCAGGCTAAAATTAAACGGGTAATGCGCTACGCTGGACCAAGAATGCTTTTATACCATCCGCTAGTGGCTATCAAACATTTAAAGGAAAGTAGAAAGGAGAAGAGACAAAATGGTCAAAAACAAGTTGCTTAGAGTTTTATTAATTATTTTAGGTTTTATATCTTTAGGACTCGGAATGGTAGGAATTATACTGCCTATTTTACCGACGGCTCCCTTTTTACTTTTAACAAGCTTTTGTTTTGTCAAATCATCAGAAAAATTTAATAAATGGTTTTTGAATTCAAAAATATATAAGAGGTATTTAGAAAATTTTGCTAAAAACAAGGTCATGACATTAAAGGGTGAACTGCTATTATTGCTAGGTGTTTCACTACTTTTATTAACAACTATGTTTTTCGTTAACAATTTAATTGTTACTATTATTTTGACTTGTCTAATTTTTTGTAAATATTTATACTTTGTCATTTTTGTTAAACCCGTTACTAAGACTGAATATCAAACATTAAGGGGGACGCTAGATAATGCTTGATAAAGAGTTACTTGCCTATATTAAAGAAAAAAAGGGTTATTTATTTGCTACAGTTATTATTAATATATTTGGTTTAATACTTAATTTAGGTATTACTAGTAGCCTAATTTATGCAATCTACGCTTTTATAAATAGTCTAGCTACAAAAGGCTTTATTGTTCTTGGACTAGCTGTTCTATTAGCTATAAGTAAAGCTATAACCATAATTATAAGCACGAAATTAACGACTAAGCTTGCTGATTACGTCGTTTTAAAATTAAGAGAAGATACTTATACTAAATTCTTAGCTTTAAACACAAATATTGCTTTTAGTGTCAACGAAATGGCACAACTATCTACTGAGGGTATTGAACAGCTCAGATTATATTATTCACTTTATTTACCATCATTTTTCTACGCTATGATTGCTCCGCTTTTATTATTTGTTTTATTTAGTTTTATCGATGTGGTAGTAGCCTTGGTATATTTGGTTTGTATACCTTTAATTCCTCTTTCCATTGTTCTGGTTTCTAAGTGGGCTAAACGTATCTTTAATAAATATTGGGATATTTATCTGGGCTTAGGAGATAGCTTTTTAGATAATGTTAAAGGCATGAAGGAATTAAAAATTTTTCAATATGATAAAAAAAGAGTAAAAGAAATGCAAGAGAGTTCAGAAGAGTTTAGAAACGTTACCATGAAGGTACTTGTAATGCAACTATATTCAGTAAGCATTATGGACTTAGTAGCCTATGGTGGGGCAGGTATTGGTATAGTTTTATCTTTAATCTCTCTACAAAATGGCTTAAGCTGGTATCTAGCTTTATTTATCATTTTAGTAGGAGCTGAGTTTTTCTTACCATTAAGACGTTTAGGTAGTGCCTTTCATATCGCGATGAATGGGGCTACGGCGGGGAAGAAGGTTATGAAGCTATTAAAGGCTGAAGAACAAATTAGGCCAGAAGAAATAAATGGTTCACTTTATAGTTTGTCGATTAAAAATTTAAATTTTAATTATCCTGATAAGCCTTTAATTTTAGAAAACATCAACATGGAATTTAATAAAGGCTTATATAGCATTGTAGGTACTTCAGGAAGCGGCAAATCTACGCTTGCTAAAATTATGGCAAATATTCTAAATGATTACCAAGGTAATGTTTTATTTAATGCCAAATGGGAAGCTAAAGAAATTAATCTAAAAGGCTTTTATCAAAAAGTAGCATATGTAGCAGCTAGTAGCTATATGATGAATAAAACTATCAAAGAGCAATTTAGATTCTATAATCCAAATATGACAGAAACGCGAATGTGGGAGCTTTTAGAGCTCGTTAAAATGACAGAGACGATTAAGCGTAATGGTGGTCTTGACTTTTTAGTTAAAGAAGGAGCTACAAATATTTCTGGTGGGGAAAAGCAAAGACTATTAATTGCTTATTATTTGGCGAAGGATTATGATTTTTATATTTTTGATGAGGCAACCTCAAATATTGATAGTGAAAGTGAAAGTATCATTTTAGCAATTTTAGAAAATTTAAGTAAGAATAAAATTGTTATTAACATAACGCATCGTTTAAAAAATGTTTTAACTAGTAATTATATTTATTTCTTAGAAAATAGTAAAATCAAAGAAGAAGGTAAGGTAGAAGAGCTTTTGACTAGACCATCAACCTTCAGACATATTTATCAGTATCAGACAAATCTCGAGGTGATTAAATGAAAAGAAGTTTTTATACCCTAATTGCCAAACTTATCGCTTTAATTGGACCTTTTTCACTAGTAATTATGTTAGCGGTCATAAATGGCGTAATCGGTTATTTACTAGCTATAAACATTACGGTTTTTGCGGCAATTGCCTTAATTAAATTTTTAGGTCTAACCATTTCCTTAAGCTATCCAGTCATATTTACCATTATTATCGTAAGTGGCATTTTACGGGGTGTGGTTAGATATTTTGAACAATATAGTAATCACTACATTGCTTTTAAAATATTAGGTATTTTGCGAGGTAAGATTTTTAATGCCCTTCGTAAACTATCTCCTGCTATGCTAGAAGACAAAAGCAAAGGTGATTTAGTAGCTTTATTACAGGGTGATATAGAAACCTTAGAGGTATTTTATGCCCATACTATAACTCCAACCCTAATTGCCTTAATTACGAGTCTTATTATGGTAGTTTTTATCAGCTTAACTACTAGCATTTATTTAGGTCTTGTAGCCCTAGCTAGTTATTTAATTATTGGTGTAATAGTACCAGTCATTTTCTATAAGTGTAATCATAAATTTGGTAAAAGCTATCGTCAACAATTAGGCTCTTTTGAAGATTTCTATCTTGATTCTATCTATGGTGGTTATGAAATAGTTAGTCAAAATCAGCAAAAAAATTATCTTGCGGAAGTAAAAAAGCGTTCAAACAAATTAATTTCTCTTAGCGATAAATTAGAAAGACGTAATACGCTATTTACCAACATCAGTAGCATTTTATTAGTGGTATTAAATGTTATCATTATTTTAGTTGGTTATCATTTATATAAGGAAAATATTATAGTTGATAGTAAGATTATTTTAGCTTATGTGGCCCTAACTTCATCTTTTGGTCCAGTTTTGGCTTTGGCCAATTTGCCAAATAATCTCGCACAAACTTTCGCATCTGGCAATCGCGTCTTAGATATATTAGCTTTACCTGAACAAAGCTTTGGCCAAGTAGATTTTACTTGGGAAAATTTAGCTTTTAAAAATGTTTCATTTGCGTATCAGCAAGAAGAAATTTTAAGTAATCTTAATTTTACCATTGGTCAAAAGGAAATTATTGGGATTTATGGCCCATCTGGCAGTGGTAAATCAACACTTATGAAGTTAATAATGCGGTTTTATGATCAAAATAGGGGTCAAATTTTGCTTAATGGTGAAGATATTAAAAACTATAGTCAAGAAGCACTATACCGCAATATTAATTTGTTTAGTCAAAGTACATATTTATTTCATGATACAATTTTGAACAATCTTTTAATAGCCAAACCAACTGCCACCATGGAAGAAGTTAAAGAGGCTTGTCAAAGTGCGGGAATTTATGATTATATTATGAGTCAAAAGTCGGGCTTTGAAACCAAAATCACAGATCTTAAGAATAATATTTCTGAAGGTGAGAAGCAGCGTTTAGGGTTGGCCAGGGTTTTCCTCAAAAAACCTAAATTATTATTATTAGATGAGGCAACAGCAAATATCGATGCGATTAATGAAGGCATTATCTTGAATGCTTTAAATAAGTATAAGGAAAGTATGAGTATTGTAATTATCAGTCATAGGATGTCAACCCTTAGTATTTGTGATAAAATTTATGAATTTAAGGAGAAAAAATTATGCTTAGTTTAGATCATCGCGTGCTAGGAATAATTGTTAGTAGTGTAGTTATTTTGCTGGCTCTAACAGCAATTATCATAAAATATCATAAGGCAAAGAAAAAAGGCAAAAATTAGTTGCCTTTTTTTGGTTATATTAGTAGCCAAAAATAGAAAAAAAAGTTATAATCCCGTTTTCAACAGTTTTATTAAAAAAACGTGGTAGTTACCACGTAATTCTAATTTTTAAATGTTGTTA
>CALUXJ010000034.1 GCA_944324725.1 uncultured Acholeplasmatales bacterium | reverse complement strand
ATGCAACGCTACCGCTTTTCTATTCTCACCTGCATAGCAGGCGGTTTTTATGTGAGGCTTCGCCTAACATAATAAAAATAAACGGGGAAACCCGTTTTATTTTTATTTATTTTCTTCCATAGAGCGCATAACTGCTCTAACTTGTTTTTCTGAAGGTGTTCTACCCATTTGACTTAGCATTGCTCTAACCATATTTTCGTTAATTGGTGGGTTTTTCTTTAGATATCTTTGGAAGAAGAATCTAGATAAGAAAAAGCCAATTATAACCCCAACTATTAAACAAGCAATACCAATTATTAAAGCATAGTACCATGCAAGCATCTTTTTCACTCCTTAATTTGCAAAATCAATTTTACATTATTTTTTTTAAAATAGCAAGATGTAGATTAACTTTTACTTTTAAAACAAGTTAGCCATTGCTAATCTTAAACTGGAAATATAGACAAATAGTGCCTTAAATGCTATAATTTCAGCAAAAGGAGGATATTAATTATGCCAAGAAGAGTTACTGATTCATGCATTCAATGTGGTGCTTGTATCGCTGAATGTCCAGTTAGTGCAATTACTGAAGGAGATACTCAATCTATTATTGATCCTGAAGTTTGTATTGATTGTGGTGCTTGCGAAGCTGTTTGCCCAGTTGAAGCCATTGTTGCTGAATAATTAATAGATAAAAACACTATTTTATAGTGATCCCATAGGTTTAATCATACCAGTGATTAGCTTATGGGTTTTTTTTAAGTAAAAGAAATAATTATTTACTACATTTCCAGTTTTAGAGTATAAAAAGGATTAACATCTATTATCTTAGACATTAATCCTAAACTTAAAATATTAACTATTAATTTTAATTATTTATTTTGTAAGTCCTCTATCAACATAGTGGCTAGTTCATCTATATCCTTTTCATTATCCTTAGACATACTTGAACGAATTGTAATTTTCTTTTCTAAAATAGTAATATTAGTTAATTTTTGTAGTTCTTCACTAATTAGTTTATTTGTGATTGGTCCCCAAGTGCCATTCTCAATTAAAGCAAAGGTTCTGTTACTTACATTTAAGCTTTGCATTGCATGTAACAATTGTTGCATTTTAGGGTAGATACCTAAATTATAAGTAGGACATAATAAAACAATATGACTAGTCCTAAATATTTCACTAATTAAATATGTTTCATCTGTTTGACTTATGTCATATTCTTTAATATTGTTTAAGCCTTTATTAGCTAAAGCAACAGCTAAATTATTAGCTACTTCTTCTGTATTACCATACATAGAAGCATAAAAAATAACAACATTCTTATCCTCTGGTTGATAAGTAGCCCATTTTAAATATTTATCAAGTAAAAGTGAAAAATCTTGACGCCATATATATGAATGCAGTGGACAAATCATTTTTATTTCTAAATCCTTAATTTTACGATAAGCATTACAAACACTATTACCATATTTGCCAACAATATTAGCATAATAACGTCTAGCTTCATTAAAATAGTCTGTGTCTACTACTTGATCATAAAATAGGTTACCTGCTAAAGCACCAAAGGAGCCAAAAGCATCTGCAGAAAATAAAGTTTTAGTAGTCAAATCATAACTAAACATAACCTCTGGCCAATGAACCATTGGAGCAGAAATAAATTTTAATGTATGTTTACCTAAAACCAAGGTATCATTTTCCTTAATTACAAGCTTATTTTTATATTCTGTCCCAAAAAATTGATATAACATTTTAAAAACTTGTATATTTGCAACTAATGTAACGTCCGGATAACGTAAAACAACCTCAGCAATTAGAGCACAATGGTCTGGTTCCATGTGATGAATCATTAAATAGTCTAAATTACGACCAGCTAAAACTTCTTCTACGTTCTTAAAAAATTGACTAGCCTTTGTTGCATCTACAGTGTCTAATAGGCAGGTTTTTTCATCTAAAATTAAATATGAATTATATGATACTCCGTTAGTTAAAGGAATGTAGTTTTCAAAATCTTTTATTCTTCTATCAGATACACCAACATAAAATATCTCATCATTAATTAACTGTTTCATACCTCTACCTCTTTCTTCCTTTGCCTATTATATTGATTAAGCGAACATTTTGCAAACAAAACGATAAGAAAACGTTTACTTACTACTTCTACCATAATATTTATCAATTTCTTGCTGTATTTTTTCTGGTATTTCTTTATTAATTGGAAAAATAATGGCATTAATCATATGATCAGCAAAGCATTTAATAAAATTACATGTATTATAGAAATACTTTTCTGATAAAAATAATCCATTATCCTTATTAGAATGTATTTTAGCTCCAAATTGATTAGACAATCTAGCAAAACTAAGAGCTGGAATTCCACAATCAGCAAATGGTGTTGAATCAGAACTATAAACGCCTGATTTAACATTAATACTAAAACCAACCTCTTTACTTAAAATTTGTAAATAATTAACTATCTTGTCCTCGCCCGTTACACAACATATATCATGACCTAAATTTACAGCTGTCATATCTACATTAATGCAAAGCCTAATTGGCTCTAACTTATGAACTTCCATATAGGCCTTAGAGCCCAACAAGCCCATTTCTTCAGCCCCACACCAAATAAAACGTAATGTACGCTTTGGTTTTATTCCTAAATAATATTTAAGCATTTCTAAAATAGTAGCAGAGCCTGTAGCATTATCATAGGCTCCTTTAGAAAAACGAACTGAATCATAGTGAGCGGTAAAACAAACTATTTCATCAGTGATGCTGCCAGGTAATTCCACAATTAAATTATGGCTTTTGAGCATAACTTCTTCTTGTTCTAGCTCTAATGTAACAGTTTTAGCACCACTAGCAATAATAGCTTCGGCATCAACACTTCGAATAGTAAAACAAGGAACTTTACCAAAATTCAAATGCCTGTCACGCAAGCTTTTTTCTTCTAAATCAGTTAAATTTATATCATCGTAAAGACTACCAGATATGTCAATGATTGCTCCGACATGTCTTTTAGTTAATTCTTCATAAAACTTATAATTCAAATTACTAGCTATTAAGCATGCCTTACCTTTTATGCTTAAAAAATCTAGCATATCTAAATCATCCACAACCACTAAATCTAAGGTTGCATTGATATTACCACTTCTTTTAAAACCAGTTGCTTGATATTCCTTTCCATCAACTACAAGAGTAGCCTTTTTGACATTGGCATAAGGAATTTCAAATTCCTCAATTACTGGTTCTACTCCTAATTTTTGCAAATAATCACTAATAATATTAATGGCTTTTCCTTCTGCTTCTGTACCAGCAATTCTTTCAAATGTTAAATCTTTAACTAAAGCAAATGTGTTCATATTTTTCACCTCATAATTCTTAAAAAATTAACTTATATTTAGTATTTTAGCATAATTATATAATCTAGTCTAGTTGTCACATAAGTTAAAAAATCCCGTTTCGCTAAAAGAATAATATTTATCTTTAGCTGACCAAATAATATGATCAATAAATACAAAATTCAATTCTTTACAAAATTTATAAATAAAGTTAGTTAAATATTTATCTGACTTAGATGGGGTTGGATTTCCACTTGGATGATTGTGAGCAATTATAAATCCATAAGCCTCATACTTAAATAAATTACGAACTAAATCTTTTATGTCTAATTCGACATTAGCTGCAAAACCTTCCCGTAAAACTTCCTTTTTTATTAATCTCAATTGCGAATCTAATAGTAAAAGAATAAACTTTTCTACTTTGGCATAACAATAATCTGTTTTGAGAAAATCATAAATATCCCTTGCCATCTTAAAATTACAGCCAGAGGATGGTAAAGCAATTGCTCTTTTTGCTAATTCAAAGGCTGCAATTATCTTACTAGCCTTAGCAACTTTAATGCCATTTTCTTTTATTAACTGTTGATATTCTATATCAATTAATTCCTTTAATGTATATTTTTGTAATAACGAATTAGCTAAATCTAGAGCCGACATATTTTTGATTCCATTATTTAATAGAATAGCTAATATCTCTACATCCGAAAGAGCTTTAGGTCCCTGACTTATTAATCTTTCACGTGGCCTACTTTTTAAATTTAATTCTTTAATTTTCATATTCATACCTCAAGTATTTATAGTCGGAGAAGAGGCTTTTTTTACTGCAGATTTTATTTTTTACTTAATATTCAATTTTGAGCATTAAAAAAGTCTATAGATTGCTCCATAGACTTAAATCTTCCTAGTACATTCCTTGATTAGAATTTGTATTAGTCTCTGGTTCTTTAATATCGCCAACAGCAGCTTCTGTTGTTAGGAACAAACCAGCAATACTTGCGGCATTTAAGATAGCTGAACGAGTTACTTTCGTTGGATCAACAATACCAGCATCAAACATATTTACCCATTCACCTGTCTTAGCATTGAAGCCAACACCTTCAGGTTTTACTAATTGTTCTTCAACAATATTCTTACCACTAAAGCCACTATTTTCAGCTATTTGATGTAGTGGACTAGTTAAAGAATCTAATACGACATTCATACCCCGTTGTACATCAACAACATTTGACTTTAATTCATCCTTAATTTCCTTATAGACACTGATTAATGCAGCACCGCCACCAGATACAATGCCTTCACTAACCGCAGCCTTAGTTGCATTTAAGGCATCTTCAATTCTTAATTTCTTTTCTTTTAATTCTGATTCAGTGGTTGCACCAACCTTAATCAAAGCAACACCATTAGCCAATTTAGCTAGACGTTTTTGAATTTCTTCCTTTTTATACTTTGAAGTTTCTTTTGCTAATTTAGCTTCTAAATCATTCATACGAACTTCAATATCAGCCTTTTGACCACAACCATCAATAATAGTCGTAGAATCCTTTTCTACAATAATCTTCTTTGCTTCACCTAAATCTTCAATTTGAACATCCTTTAATTCAAGATTTAAGCCCTTATCAATAAATTTAGCACCGCAAATTAAGGCTATATCAGACAAGTTTTCAGTTTGATTATCGCCAAAACCAGGAGCCTTAGTAGCTACAACATTGAATGTACCACGTAACTTATTAACAACGATAGTATTAATAACTTCTTGATCCATATCCTCTGCTACGATAAATAATGGACGATGAGCTTTAACAATTTGTTCAAGTAAAGGTAAAATATCCTGAATATTATTAATCTTATGATTAGTAACCAAAACAAGGGTATCTTCCATAGTGATACTAGTCTTATCTAAATCACCAACCATGTAAGGTGAAACATAGCCTTTATCATACTTTAAACCCTGCGTAACTTCCAAACTTGTTTCAAAGCCACGAGATTCATCAACATTAATAACACCATCTTTACCAACCGTATCCATTGCCTTTGCAATAATATCACCAATTTCTTTTGAACCACTAGAAATAGTTGCAACATTAGCAATGTCAGCTGATGTTTCAATCTTATGTGAATGCTCTAATAACTTGCTAGCAACTAATTTACTAGCTTTATCTATGCCTTCCCGCATTAATTGTGGATTAGCACCACGCTCTACTTCATTTAAACCATTATGAATCATAGTTTGTGCTAAAAGAGTGGCAGTAGTTGTACCATCACCAGCAACATCATTAGTGTTATTTGCTACTTCATAAATTAATTTAGCACCCATATTCATAAATGGATCTTTAAATTCAATCTCTTTAGCAATACTAACACCATCATTAGTAATAAGTGGTGAGCCATAACCTTTATCTAAAACAACATTACGACCTTTAGGTCCTAAAGTAATACTTACCGTATTAGCTAAAGTATCAATACCTTTTAGCATTGCGTTTTTAGCATCTCTACCAAATCTAACTTCTTTTGCCATAATCATTCACTCCTATTCTAATACAGCTAGAATATCATCAGCATCAACGATTAGATATTCCTCGCCATCTAATTTTACATTTGTAGAACTATAGTTTTTATAGATAACCTTGTCACCAACGCGAAGGGCGATTGGTTTAACATTGCCTTTTTCATCAACTTTTCCTGAACCAACAGCAATAACTTTCGCATACTCTGTTTGCTCTTCTTTATTACTTAAAACGATACCGGAAGCTGTTTCCTTAACAAGTTTATCTTTCTTTAAAACAACATTATTATTTAATGGTTTAATCATTGTATTACCTCCAAATTCAGTATATATTATAATCACTTTTGGCACTTTGTCAAGTGGACTGCCAGTAATTTTTAAAAATATTAGCAAAAGAAAAAGATAGGCAAAAAATCCCTATCTTTAAAGACAAACTATATTTTAATTAGTGTCATTTGGTAAATTTTTTTCTTCAGTTTGTTCATTAGACTTCTTAGTAACAATTACTTCTACAATGCGACGATGTAAAACCTTGATAACTTCAAAGACAAGCTCATCCTTCGTAACAATTAAGCTTGAACCATCACTAGGAACATAGTCTAAACAAGATAAAATTAATCCACCAACTGTATCATAAGCCTCACTATCTTCTAGCGAAACGTCTAATTTCTCTGCTAAATCCGAAACATTCATTTCGCCTGAAACTAAATAACGACCTGGTTCAACTTCAACAAATTCATCATTATCAGATTTGTCATGTTCATCATAAATTTTACCAACAATTTCTTCTAATAAATCTTCCATAGTTAGAATACCAGAGGTGTTGCCATATTCATCAATAACAGCAGCAAAAGTATTTTTAGTTTCTTTTAATTTATTAAATAAATCATCCGCTAAAGTGGTTTCTGGCACTAAATAGGCTGGTCTTAAAATGTCTTTAACATCTTTGTTAGGGTTCAAAAAATAATCCTTAATATGTAAGACACCAATTATATCGTTTAAATTTGTTTTGCACACTGGATAACGAGAAAATTTAGTTTGCTTAATGATTGCATCAATTTTGTCTCTTGTATCTGTTTCTAATAAATAAGTTACAGCATATGTTGGAGTCATAATTTCTTTAACTGTTGTATCATTAAATTCAAATATATTTTCAATCCATTCTTTTTCTTTTTCTTCAACTGTTCCAGTCTCTTCACCTAAATCAACCATCATTTTAATTTCTTCTTCGGTAACACTATCTTCTTCAGCTTCAACCTTCAAACGTAAAATGTGTAAGCATACATTAGTTGATTTGGTTAAAAACCAAATAAATGGCTTCATAATAACCGCTAAAGGCACTATTACAAATGATGTAATCTTTGCAACAGAATATGATTTCTGCATTGCCAAACGCTTAGGTACTAGTTCTCCCAATACCAATTGAAAATAAGATAAGATTATTGTGACAACAATGACCGCTAGAGTTTTTAAAACTCCTTCTGATATAGCCTGAAATTGCAAATCATAATAAATCCAGTTAACAATACGACCAGCAAAATTATCAGCGGCAAAAGCACTATTCAGGAAGCCGGCTAAAGTAATACCTATTTGAATGGTTGACAAAAAACCTGTAGGTGTCTCTGCCAATTTTAGCAAACGTTTAGCAACCTTATCACCATCTTCAGCCATGAAACGTAACTTGGTCTTATTCAATGAAATAACTGCTATTTCGCTTGAGGCGAAAAAAGCATTAATAAAAATTAATACAACTACTAATAATAGCTGCAAGGGTATCGAGTCCAAAAAAATCAACTCCTCTTCTATCATAGACTCTTTGATATATAAATATCGTATAGATTTTAGCAAAAAATATTAAAAATGTCAATTTTAGCTTTAGGAAGAGGATTTAAGCAGAATATTGCGACATGTTGACACAAAATGAAGAGAACCCGTAATTAAAGTATTAGGTTCTTTGGCTAATGAAATAGCTTCCTCTATACTTGATACCATTTTATATGACTTGTCTTGAATAAAAGGTAGGTAGCAATTACTATTTGTCTGTCTTGCATCACTGAAATTAGGAAAAATATAAAAATCAACAACCTTATTTAATTCTTTTAAAACTAAATCATATCGTTTATCCTTTAAACTAGCATAAATACAAGTCAAGTGTGCCAACTTTAATTCTTCTAATGTTTTAACTAATAGTTTAACAGCAGATATGTTATGTGCTCCATCCAAAATATAATTAGCAAATAATTCAAAGCGAGCTGGTATATATGCCTTGCTTAATGATTTTTGAATCTGTTCATTGCTAATATTTGGGAACAAATATTTAGTTAGAGCAATCATTAAGCTGGCATTATTAGCTTGAAATACACCTAGTAAGGGTGTATAAAATTCATAATTATCTACCACAAAATGTGTAGTTAAATCCAATTTGGCAGTGCTAGTCAAATCAGGTAAGATAAATAACTTTGAATGATGCAACTTGCTCTCAGCTAAAAAAATTGAATTTACCTCTTTATTATCTATCGTAAATAAAGGAACATTATCCTTAATTATCCCAGCCTTTTGATAAGCTATTTCACTTAAAGTATTACCTAAGGTGTTTTGATGGTCGTAGCCAATACTTGTAATGATACTAGCAATTGGAGTAATAAAATTTGTTGCATCAAGTCTACCACCAATGCCACATTCTATAATAGCATATTCAACTTTCTCTTGTTTAAAATATAACAACGCTACTAGGGTCAATATTTCAAAAAATGGTACTAAATCATCAGTTTCTTCTTCATATTTGACAATGTGTGGATAAATAAAATTTATTAATCTTAATAAATCTTGATCTGGTATATATTCACCATTTAAACAAATACGCTCATTAAATTTAATAATATAAGGTGAAGTATATAACCCCACCTTATAACCTAAATCTAGTAACATATTATTTATATACATCGCCGTACTTCCTTTACCATTTGTACCAGCAATGTGAATTATCTTATAGTTTAATTGGTAACATCCTAGCAGTTTAGCCAAATTTGTTATACGTGTTAAATCTGTTCGTTTATTTTTCTTTTTTTTATTTTCTAACCAATTTATAGCTAGATTTAGTTCCGTAAACATTTTATTTTAATTCCTCTAAATGCTTAATTACTGCTTGATATTGGGCTTCATAATTAGCCAACTTTTCTTTTTCAATTTTAACCTTAGCCGCAGGAGCCTTATCAACAAAATTAGGATTATTTAACATTTTATGACTACGTTCTAATTCCTGTTCTAATCTTTGTTTCTCTTTTTCTAAATTTTCTCTAACTTTAGCAAAATCAATTAAATCAGATTGAGGTATGTAATAGATTAAATCATTGAGAACAACAACACTATAATCTTTAGCTTCCATTTGCGTGCCAAGATAAGTTAAAGTCTTAGCTTTAGTAAAGTAAATAATGTAAGGCTCTAATTCCTTGATACTAGATAACAAATCATTATCTTTAAGATATATACTTAGATTAATTGGCGTTTGTAACGGCTTATTAGCTTCCGTTTTTTGATTTCTTACACTAGTTATTAAAGTTAAAACGGCATTAACAGCTGGTAAAACATCACTATAATCATACTTTTCTTCATATGTAGGCCACTTAGAAATAGTAATACTTTCTTCTTCATGTGGCAATAATTGATAAATTTCTTCTGTTATAAATGGAATCATTGGGTGAAGAAGTTTAACGATATTTAGTAAAACATAATTTAAGGTCCATCTTACACCTGGTTTATATGTTTCATCTTGGCTATTTAAATCAACCTTCGCAAGTTCAACATACCAAGAAGCAAAATCATCCCATACAAAATTATATAGTACTTTAGCTGCCTCGCTAAATTCATATTTATCGTAGAAGGTATCTACTTCTTTAATAACATTATTTAGCTTGGTCAAAATATATTTAGAAGTTAAATTAAGCACTTTATCGCTTGTTGGCTTATCACTAGTATTCATCATGACATAACGACTAATATTCCAAATTTTATTCAAATAATTCCAGCTAGAAGCTACTTTGGTATCATCATAACGTAAATCAAGACCTGGTGCTGAATTAGTATTTAAGAAATAACGCAACGCATCACAACCATATTTATCTATTACATCAAATGGATCAACACCATTACCTAATGATTTTGACATCTTACGACCTTGATTATCTCTAATTAAGCCATGAATTAAAATGTCTTTGAACGGAGCTTTGCCTGTAAATTCGATACCTTCAAACAACATTCTTGATACCCAGAAGAAAATGATATCATAACCAGTTACTAACAAATTAGTTGGATAGTAACGTTTAAATGTTTCTGTTTCATGTGGCCACCCCATTGTAGCAAATGGCCATAAGGCACTAGAAAACCAAGTATCTAGAACATCTTCATCCTGTTTATAGCCTTCGCCTGGACAATTAACACTAACAACAACCTCATTGTCCTTATACCAAGCAGGGATTCTATGGCCCCACCATAATTGTCTGCTAATGCACCAATCCTGAATATCAGTTAACCACCTTACTAAAACTTGTTTGTAACGTTCTGGTACAAAACGATACTCGTCATTTTCTAGCACTTGTTTAGCTAAAACATCCATCTTAACAAACCATTGTTTTGATAGACGTGGTTCAACTGCAACACCTGTTCTTTCACTATGACCAACACTATGAATAATCTCTTCAATATGATCAAGTAAGCCTAAAGCTTTCAAATCCTCTAATAAAGCAGCACGACAAGCAAAACGATCCATTCCCTCATATTTACCAGCCATAGCATTCATTGAGCCATCATCATTCATACAAAGTGGCATAGCTAAATTATGACGTTTACCTACTTCAAAGTCATTAGGATCATGAGCAGGAGTAACTTTAACAATTCCACTACCAAATTCCTTATCAACATAATCATCAGCAATAACTGGTATTTTAACATTAGTTGTTGGAATATATACTTCTTTACCTATTAGATTTTGATAACGCTCATCGGTTGGATTAACCATTAAAGCTTGGTCAGCAAACATTGTTTCTGGTCTTGTAGTAGCAATTAAAAGTTTTTCCTTTCCATCGACAGTTGGATAATAGATATAATAAAGAGCACCTTTATCATCCTGATGAATTACTTCAATATTAGATAAAGCCGTTTTAGCTTCTGGATCCCAGTTAATTATTCTTTCACCTTGATAAATATAACCCTTATTATATAAATCAATAAAGACTTTATTAACTGCCTCTTTCATACCATCATCTAGGGTAAAGCGTTCCTTGCTATAATCTAGAGAAAGTCCTAAGCCCTTCCATTGACTCTTAATGAAAGCAGCATACTCATCCTTCCAAGCCCAAGCCTCCTTCATAAAAGCTTCTCGACCAATATCAAAGCGTGACACGCCCTTTTCTGCTTTTAGCTTAGCATCTATCTTAGCTTGGGTAGCAATACCAGCATGATCCATACCTGGTAGCCATAAAGTATCATAGCCTTGCATTCTTTTTCTTCTTACGACCATATCAGCGATTGTCGTATCCCAAGCATGACCAATATGAAGCTTACCAGTAACATTAGGTGGTGGTAAAACAATAGAAAAAGGTTGTTTTGAATTATCGCCAGCAGTGAAAAAACCTTTTTTTACCCAGTAATCATACTTACCAGCCTCTACTTTTTTATGATCATATATTTTATCTAATATTTTTTCCATACATTTTTCTCCTCAAATTCTTCCTTTGTCATTGAATAAAGGGCAATATCATAAATTGTCCCATCATAAAGTTGACCATATTTTTTTATTATTCCATCTAAATTAAAGCCTAAATGTTCAATCATAGTACGACTACGTTTATTATTTAGCTCACACATTATTTCTAAAAGACGAGCTTTTTTGGCTTTAAAAGCATATTTGATTAACCCGCAAATTGTTTCACTACCAAAGCCATAGCCCCAATAATTTTTATCTAAACTTATACCTAAAGTATAAACATCCTTTATTTTTCTTATACTCTTACGATATAAATTGCAGGTACCTATTAAAGTGTTTGTTCCTTTTAAAAAGATGGAATAGGTATCACCCTGATAAACCATTCCCATCACTAATCTTTGGGCAGTTGCCAAATCTGGTACTGGCCTAAAACCAGCTAAACGTGCCACTTCAACATTAGAAGCATATTTATAATAAGCCATAGCATCGGCATATTCTATTTCCCGAATATCTAGTCTTCTTGTATATATACTCACTTCTTCACCACCCATAAAAAAAGTCCTTAGAATTTAATCTAAGGACGAAAAGCCGTGGTACCACCTTAATTCTAGTTAGCAACTAACTAGCGCTCATTAATCTTTAACGCAGAATTACGGTCTGACTACTCTTAGTTCACCAAAACAATTAAAAGACTACCTTCAAAATGAGAACCTTGATATTTGCACCAACCATATCATCTCTAATAAGAATCATCATTTTTACTCTTCTTTTCCCTGATATCATAGCATAATTTTATCTTAAAGTCAAATTTATTCAATGGCTTTTAGGGAATCTGTCATCGATATCTTCCTGTAGTATGGTATAAATGATAAATCTACGATAATAGCAAAACTCATGGTTAATAAAATAGAATAAAGATAGCTTTGCCATTTAATATACCGACCCGCCATTAAAGTGTTTGTATCAATAATATTAGCAACAATTTGATGCAATAATACACCAATGCCCAGGCCTATTAACATTCCAATAATAGTTAAGGTAAATGATTCTCTAGCCATATAGCCATGAACTTCGATATTTTTGTAACCTAACACCTTTAAAGTAGCTAATTCACGTTTACGTTCGGAAACATTTATATTAAGTAAATTAAAGATAACAACTACCGCTAAAACTGCCGCAAAAATGATTAAAACTGCTACAATTAAAATGATATTATTAATTAATGAATTGTAAGCCGTTCTAACACTAGCTACATATTCTACTGAAACAATTTGATTAGTATCTAAAAGGGATTCCGTCAAATCTCTTTCACTTATATTTTCATAATCAAAAATAATACGATTAGCATTAAACTCAGCCACATTATTACCAATAAATAAGTAATTATCAATATAGTTCTCAAAAATACCCGTGATAACGTAATCATTACCAGCATAGCGAATATTACTACCAACTTTAAGCTTATAGACATCCGCTAACATTTGACTTACTAAAACATCATTGCTTGTAAATTCATATTTTTTATTTTTAACATAAAAGCCAAAATATTCATTAATTTTAGCATCGGCACCAATTACTTTAACTGTATAATCATCGATAGCAAAAGTGTCATAGAAAATAGGATCTTGATGTGTAATAGCGGCAGCATCTAATTTTTCAACATCTTGATTTGGAACTGCCATAGCATCATATAGTATTATTTGATTATATTCTCTATTACTTACCGCATCCATTGAATCTTGTAAGCCAAAGGCCAATAATAGTAATGCGGTACAGCCACCTACCCCTATAATCATCATAATCAAATTTCGTTTATAACGAATCATATTTCTAATAGATGACTTATATTTAAAAGATAAACGCCGCCATATGAAACCAATTTTTTCCAAAAAGATTCTTCTTCCGGGTTTAGGGGCTTTGGGAATTAATAAATTAGCTGGTGTCTCTTTTAAGGTGCCATATACGCTTATAATAACTACTAAAATAATTACTAAAATCATACCCAATATAACAGCTGAAATAAATGGGGTGTCATAGACAATGGCAAGTGGTGGCATATGACAAGTACTATTAAAAATATTATAGACTACATATGGAATTAATGCGATACCAAGGCAAATACCTAATAGTGAGCCAATGGCTGAGGCAATCACACCATATATTATATAACGGAATAAAACTGCAACCTTTGAATAGCCTAGAGCTCTCAATGTCCCCATTGTAACCCTTTCCTCAAAGACTAATCGCCGAAGACTCGTGAGAGCTACTAGTGAGGCAATTATAAAGAAGAAAATTGGAAAGATAATTGCTACATCTTCGACTTTTTCAACATTCATTTCAAAGAAGTAAGTAGAATAATTATCCAAACTATCTAAATAATATATTTCTTTGGTTAAATCGGCATACTCTGTGTCAATTGAATCAGTTATATTGTCGTCTATATATGAACCTAAAGTTGTCCCTTCAGGAACATTTTCTACATAAGAGTCTATCTTTAAATCATAAATTTCACCGCTCTTATTAGCAAAGTTTTCTTGTACCAAAGCTTGACTAAAAGTTATGCTATAAGGAATTGTCATTTCTTCTCCCGCATAATATTTAGTTTCAACTTCAGCATAATCTCCCAATTGAGAAGTTAATATGAATCCAAGACTTGAATCATATAAGCCTTTGATAAAGCTCAAAAAGGCCTTATCATATGCTCCATCATTAATGGCTACCTCTAATAAATATTCTTTCAAATTAGCATTATGTTGGCTAGCAAAATCACTATTTTGCAAAATTGTTTGTAACTTTTCTACTTCATTCTTAAAACCAGAACTAAAAATATCTTCATCTAAGCCAAAATACAAATAAGCATATGTGTAAAGAACACTTTGATTGGTAGGAATTGTGGCTAGATAATAATCAATTGGCAAATATACTATGGTATCTAAACTAGCGTTAAGTGTTTCTGAATCATAACGTTCTTTCATCATATACCAAGGATTAGCGACCACACCAGATACAATATATTCATCATCACCAATTAAAATTTTACTACCCGGCTGGATGTCCATTAAATAATTACCTGAACGCTCAACTACAACCTCATCAGGAGCACTTGGCCAACTACCAGATATTAAGGTTAATTTATCCGTTTTGTTACTAGCTAAATCTGTATAAACCAAATGACCAACTCTAGTTAAATTATTAATCTCGATGTATTCATCTGTTTCATAAGTTGTTCTAATTTGGGGATTTAAAGAGGCATATACCTCTTCAATATTTTCTATATCATTGGCAAATAATCCCGTCGTACTAGTTACGTAAAGTTCACTTACATTATTTTCATGAAAATACACAGCTACTGTTTTTTGTAAATCAGGCGCAACGCCAAAAATTCCCACTAAAAAACCGATACCTAAAAATACGATTAAAATTAGAGTGATAAACCTTGATAAATTAGTTTTAATTAACTTTAAAAGGGATTTTATGTATATTTTCATATATATCCCTCCTACCACTCAATTTGCTCGATAGGTAATGGATTTTTATTTATGTCATTTGTCATAATTTGTCCATTTTTAATACTAATAACTCGATCGGCCATTTTAGTTATTGCCTGATTATGGGTTATTAATATTACTGTCTTATGGTTTTCTTTACATAAGTCATGTAAAAGTTTAAGAATTTGCTTACCTGTAACATAATCAAGAGCTCCTGTTGGTTCATCACATAATAAAAGTTTAGCATTTTTAGCTATAGCTCGCGCTATACTCACTCTTTGTTGTTCCCCACCAGAAAGTTGAGCAGGAAAATGATTTATTCTTTCCTTTAAGCCCACATTTTCCAAAACTTTTTTAGAATCAAGACTTGATTTAGATAAATCTTTAGCAATCTCAACATTTTCTAAAGC
>CALUXJ010000033.1 GCA_944324725.1 uncultured Acholeplasmatales bacterium | reverse complement strand
TGAAGCTAGTGAAATAACTACTACTATAGGAAAAACTGAATTAGATAATCTAATTGAGATAGTAAATAAAGTAGTAAATATTTTGACGACTGATAATATTGAAGTATCTTTAAGTGTAGCTGGAGTTGAAGCTAATATTGTAATTGATAAGAATTTTAATATTTCTGCAGCAATAGTTGTTTCAGGAGAAATCATAAATGTTTACTATATTAATAAGTTAGTATATATCAATTATGGAAATATTGGTTTCTACGGTTCTATAAATGACATTATTACTCTTATCAGTAGCCTTGATATTGTTGCAGATTCTAATACTGCAATCGATTTTGATTTGAATAACTTGATTGAAAAATTAGTTGTAAGTACAAATGCTCTAGAGATGTTAATTATGGGCTATAATCTATTGATTAATGTTAATGAATCTATCTATGTTGTAGAAAATTCATTAGGCCTTCAAGCAACAATTAGTTCTACAACTAGACTTGTAGACAATATTAAAGAAGTTAATTATGTAGATATAACAAGCTTGATGGTTTTTGTTCCAACTATTAACTTAGTATTGGCTAATAATACGATTAATTTAGCCTTAACATCTGATATAGTTATTAAAAATACATCTTATCCTTTAAATGTTCAAATGAGTATGACTAAGGATATGATTATGCAGGCAACAATTAAATTAGCAGATAAAATGACGATTTATGCTAGTATGGATGGTGGCTTATTAAAGATTAAATTTAATAATAACGTTGTCTCTTTAACTATTTCTGAATTATTAAGTTTATTTACAAATTCAAATATGCGTTCTACGATTAGTCCAACTATAACTGATATTTTATTTGGATTAATTGTTAAAGATGAAAAGCTAGAATTAACATTAAATTTACCAGAAATCGGTGTAGTTATGTTAGTTATCGATAAGAATTTGAACTTGGAAATTTCTGATTTAACATTAGGTGATATTAAGCTTACAAATAGTTTAGCAAATACAACTATTAATAATGATAATGTAGAAACCATTAAAGAGGAACCTACATTAAATTATCAGGATGCTGAAATTGTCAAAGAACAAGTTTCACAAGTGATTGAAGTTATAAATAATGGCATTATTAAGCTAGATTTAAATACTACTTTAATTGCTGAAACCACAACATTTGGTGTTGTTGGTACAATTTATCTTGATATTAATAAATTAACATTTAGTGCGACAATAACATTTATTACTAGTCAAGGAATACATCATGTTGTTTATATTGATTATTTAGATGATTATTTATCTATTTCCTTTGGCAATATTGGTGTTAAAGCAATGTTAAGTGAATTAGAAGGCTTAATAACTGAAGCTTTAACAATGTTTAATCTTGATATGCTAGCAACTAATGCGACAACTATTGATATTGCTAATATATTAAATAGTTTAATCCTTTCTGCTAATGATGGTTTATCTTTAGAAATTGAATTACCTATTGTTGGTTTAGTGGGACTTCAGCTTAAAAATTGCGTGTTAAAAATATCTGATATGGCTATTGGTGATGTTTCATTAACAAATATTAGCTTTAATGTTAATCAAGCCGATGAAGTGGTGTATAATAATCGCAATGTAAATTATTTAACAAGTAAAGATTTATCAACATTATTAGCAATGGTTAATAATATTATGAATTTGGCTAAGACTTCAGGCTTCAAGTTTAGCATTAATGGTGATGTTGCAATTAGTGGTAAAACATATTCATTAAGTGGTGAAGTTGACATTTTATTAACTAATGGCCTTGAAGTTAAAGCTAATTTAACTATACTTGGTGAACATTCAATTACAATTTACCGCAAGATAGAAGAAAATGGTCAAGCAGTTTATTATGCAATCTATGATAATTTGGCATTAAATGATGTTGATGCTGAAGGTAATCCAGATACAACTTCAACATTAAATGTTATGGCCAATGAAACTGATTTAAGTGGATTCCTTGATACTTTATCTAATTTCTTTAACTTCGATTTCTCTCAAGTCGAAAGTGATATTAGTAGTTTAGAGGGTTTTAATATTGTAGATTTAGTTGATCAAATTGATTTTGCTAAATTATTGAAATCATTAGATATTATTTATAGCGATGAAACAGTTTTAAAAATAGTAGTAGATAAGAATTTCTTAAATGCTACTTCAGATTTATCTATAAGTTTAATCTTTAGTAATAATGATGATACCTTAAATTTAGCAAGAGCAGAAATTGCTAATTTAGCTATAAGTGGAATTTTAATTCAACAATTTGATTTAACTTATAATGGTGTATTTAGTGATGAGATAAATGTTCCTGATTTAACATATTATGACTTATCTATGTTAAATCCACTTTTCAAGACCATATTTAATACTGCTTTATTAACTGATTTCCATATTAGTGGAACATTTAATGTAAGTGGAAAATTATTGAGTCTATTTAATATTAACGAAGAGGTTAATATTGATATTTATGTAAAGAGAATAGAAGGCACAGCTTATCCAGAAGTATATGTTAAGATTTGGGAAATTCCAGTAATTAGTTTGGTTAATAATGATTTGGAGTTTGATGGCGCTAAGGGCAGTGCTGGTGGAAGATGTTTAGAGATATTCTATAGTAATAGAGAGGTATACCTATATCGTACCGAAACTGCTAAAATATCTAGTGGCTGGTTAGGACTTGGTTCCAAAAATGTTCCTTATGCTAAAAAGGTAAAAATAGCCGATACTGAATTTATTAGTAATATTCTTTATTATTTATTAGATTATGGTTTTGGTTTCTCAGATGATATTATGAATGCTATTACAGGAAGTATATCCACAAATGAGAATGTTGATTTTACTAATGTAATAACGAATTTTAATGTTAATGAAGCAGGCAATTATGTAATTGGAATCAATTTAAGAGAAATTACTGGTAATAGTGATTTAGAAAACTTTGATGTTGAAATTTCTACAACAACTGTTGAGGATAAAACCTATCTAGCAACATTTGATTTCACAATGAAATTACCATTGGCACCAGGAATTTTTGAAATGACAATTAGCACTTCAGATTCAGCACCACTAACATTATTTGATATAGGTCAAGTAGTTGATATGTCATATTTATATAATTTTGTTAATAGTAACAAAGATATGGCTATAAACACATACTATGAAAGTGTTGATAATGTTTGGTCAGTTGTCGGTTCAGTAGTTACTGTTCAAGCTGATTTAGCATCTATTAGAGGAAAAGAAGAATACACATTAGTATAATATTAGTTTCCTAAATTAGAGGACTTGGTTTAAATTAACCAGGTCCTTTTTATGTTGTAAATATTTAATAACTTTCAAATAAAAAGATATAAGTATTAATAAATGCGTTTTCTTTACAAGAAATTTACAACTTTTTTACATGTTTATGGTTTTTTGCTAAATTGTAAAAATATATAATTGACGTGTAAAAAGGAGAAAGAAAAAATGAAAAAATTACTTTTAGGCTTAACAAGCTTATTATTATGTGGTTTTGCCTTAACAGGTTGTACAGATCAACCTACTGACAATTCAGGAAATCAAGGTAATAATGGTAATACTGGTAACACAGGTAATAATGGTAATACTGGTAACACAGGCGGTAACAACAATGATAACACTTTTGATGTTAATGCTAGTATTCAAGTTTATTCAAGAGATACAACAAGTGGTACACGTGATGGTTTCTTCACAAATATTGGTTATGAAGATGCCATTAAAGATGACACTAAATTAGCTAAAGGTACAGTTATTACTGATAGTAATGGCTCAATGATTACTTATGTAGCTCAAGATGAATATGCAATTGGTTATGCATCTTTAGCATCAGTAGTAGAAAACGCTGATAGCGTTAAGGGTTTAACTTATGATGGCGTAGAAGCAACTGAGGAAAATGTTGTTAATGGTACTTATAAATTAGCTCGTAACTTTAACTATATGACTAGACAAGCTAGTGATATGACAGAAAATGAAAGAATTATGGTTAATGCTTTCCTAGCTTATATGGATTCATTTGAAGGAATGTCTATTATCGCAAGTAACGATGGTATTTTAATGGATGATATTACAACAGCACCAAAATGGTCTGATTTAGTTAATACTAATGAAGATGTTAAAGCAGCTTTAGCGTTATCAGAACAAGGTACTAAAGTTACAATCAATTTAGGTGGTTCAACTTCTGTAGAAAAGATTGCTGAAGCCTTAACAAAAGCGTTTAAGGAATTAGTATCAGGTTTCAATCCTAATCATAATCATACTGGTTCAGGAGATGCTTATAAGAGAACTCAAGGTTCTGAAAAAGATGGTGAAAACAAGTTACATATTGGTTTCTTATCAAGAGAAATTAAGTTAACAAGTGATGAACCAGCTGCAGAAGGAACATATGGTTTCATTTGTAAAGATGGTATTGTAGCAGTTGTAAATCCAGCTAATACAGTAATTGATGATGCGAGTGCTGATTTACTTGTAAAAATCTTTAAAGGTGAAATTAACAATTGGAAAGATGCTGAAGAGTATATTGAATCTGACTTCAATGCTAATGCAGCTATCCAAGTTTATTCAAGAGATACAACAAGTGGTACACGTGATGGTTTCTTCACAAATATTGGTTATGAAGATGCCATTAAAGATGACACTAAATTAGCTAAAGGTACAGTTATTACTGATAGTAATGGCTCAATGATTACTTATGTAGCTCAAGATGAATATGCAATTGGTTATGCATCTTTAGCATCAGTAGTAGAAAACGCTGATAGCGTTAAGGGTTTAACTTATGATGGCGTAGAAGCAACTGAGGAAAATGTTGTTAATGGTACTTATAAATTAGCTCGTAACTTTAACTATATGACTAGACAAGCTAGTGATATGACAGAAAATGAAAGAATTATGGTTAATGCTTTCCTAGCTTATATGGATTCATTTGAAGGAATGTCTATTATCGCAAGTAACGATGGTATTTTAATGGATGATATTACAACAGCACCAAAATGGTCTGATTTAGTTAATACTAATGAAGATGTTAAAGCAGCTTTAGCGTTATCAGAACAAGGTACTAAAGTTACAATCAATTTAGGTGGTTCAACTTCTGTAGAAAAGATTGCTGAAGCCTTAACAAAAGCGTTTAAGGAATTAGTATCAGGTTTCAATCCTAATCATAATCATACTGGTTCAGGAGATGCTTATAAGAGAACTCAAGGTTCTGAAAAAGATGGTGAAAACAAGTTACATATTGGTTTCTTATCAAGAGAAATTAAGTTAACAAGTGATGAACCAGCTGCAGAAGGAACATATGGATTCATTTGTAAAGATGGTATTGTAGCAATTGTTAATCCGGCTAACGTTATGATTAACGACGCAAATGCTGATTTACTTGTAAAAATCTTTAAAGGTGAAATTACAACTTGGGCTGAATTATAGTCTAAAGTAAAGTTAATAAAAAAGGCCTCGGGCCTTTTTTGTGTGTATTGAGGAGTTTAATATGGAATTAACAAGTTCAAAGAGAAAGACAATATTTGATCAAATATTTAAATATTTTTTCTTATTAATTGCGATTTTAGCCGCCTCATCTATTGTCTTTATTATTGTTTTCATTCTAATTCAAGGCATTAAACCATTTATTAGTACTTATCCATATATTGAGGGGGAGTCATTGGAAAAAGCTAAGTTATGGATTTTTCTTACTTCAACTACTTGGACTGATCTAAATTATGGAGCTTTAGGTGCCTTTATAAATACAATTTACTTAACAGCTATTGCTACAATTATTGCCTTACCGGTCTCAGTTTTATCAGCTTTATTTGTTGTGCGGATTGCTCCTAAATGGTTATCTATAATTATGCAAAATGTTGTAGAACTTTTAGCAGCTATTCCTTCAATCATTTTTGGTCTATTTGGTAGAGGTATTATTAATCCTATTGTTAGAGATTTTGCTAAAATTTTTAAGATACAAACAGCTGGTGGTATATCAGGGTTATCTACGGTTATCGTACTTGCTATAATGATGATTCCAACCATAACTATGTTAAGTATAACAAGCATGAAAGCTGTAAAAAAGCCTTTAATAGAGGCAAGTTTGGCATTAGGGGCTACAAAAACTCAAACTGATTTTAAGATAGTTATGGGTGGTGCTAAATCAGGAATCACAGCGGCCTTAATTCTAGGAATTGGCCGAGCTTTAGGTGAAGCTACTGCCGTTTCAATGGTTTGTGGTAATGTGGCAGTTGGTCCAAACTGGGATTTATTTGATGCTACTAGAACACTGACATCAACAATGATGTTAGGCTTACATGAGTCTAGTGGTATTCAGTATGATATAAGATTTAGTGTTGGTATATTATTAATTGTAACAATTTTAGTTACTAATGTTATTTTAAACTTGATTAAAAAGAGGATTACCCGTTATGATAGAGCCTAATACAAAAGCAGTAAGCAATAATAGTTTATTAAAAACTAAAAAGATGTTAGATATCTTGCGCTTAATTCCAACTTATTTATCTAGCCTACTTATCGTGGTGGTTTTAGGTGGAATAATAATTTACATAATAGTTACTGGTGCTCCGGCTTTCTCTTTAGAGTTATTAACTTCTGATTATGAAGAGCATTTAACAACCATTAGTTGCGAATATAATCCAGATATCACTTTCAATAATCCGAACATTAGTGGTTCCTATTTTAGTGAACGATTTGGCATTGCCGTAGAAGATGGTTTAAATACAGCTAACGAGAAAAGTATAATTGTAACCTATGTCGACCCTCAATCACCATTAAATAATGCTACCATGGTTTCAGGAGCAGGAAGCTATAAAGTTAGTGTTGGGGATAGATTAGACACAATTGTCCTTATGAATGAAAACAATAGGCCGACTATTTTAGGTGTTTCGGCTGGAGCTGAACAATTGGCTAAAACTTTAGATGATAGTGTGAGCATTTATAGTATGCAATGTAAAACCTCTGGTGGTGGGGCAAGAGGCAGTTTAATTACTACCTTATATTTGATTTTACTAACCTTAATTATATCTTTACCTATAGGTATTATAGCCTCTATTTATTTAACGCAATATGCTAAAGAAGGCAAAATTAAAACTATCATCACTACTATGATAGACATGACTTCTGGTATTCCAAGTATCATTTTTGGTTTTTGTGGAGCTTTAATCTTTATTCCTTTTTGCGATGCTACCTTTAAAACCTCAGGTTATAGTATTATTGCCGGTGCCTTTACTATGACAATCGTCTTGCTACCGACAATTATTAAGACAGTTAATGAAAGTCTTTTAGTTATACCACGCCACTATACGATGGCTAGTTTGGCTCTAGGTGCAAGTAAGACCCAAACTGTGTTTAAGGTCATATTACCAAATGCCATTCCTGGTATCTTAACCGCTACCTTACTTTCAATAGGTAGAATTATTGGTGAATCTGCCGCCTTAATCTTTGTCATGGGTACAAGTATTCTAGATGATATTAATGTGACTAAGCCTTCAACAAGTTTAGCTGTTCATATTTGGTCCATTATGCAAGGCGAAAATCCTAATTATGGTGCAGCTTCAGCTATAGCTATTTTTATCTTAATTGTCGTATTAATTCTTTCTCTATTAGTAAAACTAATTTCTAAAAAAATGAATAAAATGGTGGTGTAATTATGCAAGATAATAAAGACATGTTAGATATCCTTGATTTTAATATTGAGCATGTGAATTTATATTATGGGGATAAACATACCTTAAAAGATGTAAATTTAGCGATTCCTCATGGCAAAGTAACAGCTTTTATTGGACCTTCTGGTTGTGGTAAGTCAACTTTGTTACGTTGTTTAAATCGAATGAATGATTTAATTCCAAATTGTAAAATAGAAGGTAGTATTCTATTTAAAAATACCGATATTAAAATGATGAATCCGATTGATTTAAGAACACGGGTTGGTATGGTTTTCCAACAACCTAACCCATTTCCTATGTCTATTTTTGACAATGTGGCATATGGCCCAAGATGTAGTGGAATTAGGAATAAAGCGCAATTACAGGAAATTGTAATTGACTCTTTAAAAAAGGCTAGTCTCTATGATGAGGTTAAAGATAGACTTAAGGATAATGCTTTAGGGTTATCCGGTGGTCAGCAACAAAGACTTTGTATAGCTAGAACTATCGCGATGAAACCAGAAGTAATTCTTATGGATGAACCAACATCAGCTCTTGACCCAATTGCCACTTTAAAAATTGAAGAATTAATTGCGGAGTTAAAAAATGATTATACCATTATTATCGTAACCCACAATATGCAGCAAGCAACTAGAATCTCTGATAAAACGGCATTCTTTTTACTTGGAGAAATGGTTGAATTTAATGATACGGATGAACTATTTAAAAATCCACGGGATAAGCGAACAGAGGATTATATTACAGGAAGGTTTGGTTAGAATATGAAACTGACAGATGAAATTGAAAATTTAAAACAAATGGTTTTAAAGATGGGGGATGTGGTAGTTGATAACATTAATGCCTCCTTAAATAATTATTTAGGTAAAACTAATGTTTTAGTAAATGATGATGTTGTTGATAAGTTTGAACGTTTAATTGAAGAAATGTGCTTAACAATTTTATTAAGAGAACGTCCCTATGCTTCTGATTTAAAGCAAGTAACTGGTATATTAAAGCTAGTTAGTGATTTAGAAAGAATTGGTGATCACGCCGAAGATATTATTACTTTTAGTAATAAATTAAAGGAAGCAAAGTTAGATAAAAAGCATTTTGAAGCCATCGATAATTTAGCTCAATATGTATTAGAAATGTTAAAAAATTCGATAACAGCCTATATAAATAGTGATACTAAACTAGCTCAATCTATAATTGATGCCGATGATTATGTTGACAATAAATATGAAGAGATTGTTGAAACTTTAGCTCACCCTAATAAAGTAGAAGATGATTATCTACCTTTTGCAATTTATAGTACTTTAGTGGTAAAATATTTAGAGAGAATTGCTGATCATTCAGTAAATATTGCCGAATGGGTAATTTATATAGTCAGTGGTTTTTACAAGGATAAAAAAATATATTAGGGGCGTGATTTTATGGCATTTCTAATCTATTCTATTGAGGATGATAAAGATATTGCACAAATAATTAATAGGACACTGGCTAAACAGGGCTATGAAGTATATTCTTTTGGTAATGGCAAAGACTTTTTTCAAGCATTTAAGGAAAGAAAACCAGATTTGATTTTATTAGATTTGATGTTACCTGATTACAGTGGCTTAGATATCTTAAAGACAGTAAGGCAAGATAGTAACAATGATGAGATAGACGTAATTATTGTCAGTGCTAAACATATGCTAGTAGATAAAGTAGAAGGACTTGACTTAGGTGCAGATGATTATATTGAAAAGCCATTTGATTTACTTGAACTAATGAGTAGAGTTAATGCCAAATTAAGACGCCATAAAAAGCCTCAAACGCATCTAGATTTGGGAAATTTAGTTCTTGATCAAAGTAAAAGGGAATGCTTTTATAATGGTAAACGCATAGATTTAACTAATAAAGAGTTTGACATCCTTTTAACTTTAGTTAAGAACAACACTAAGGTTATGACTAGAGAAGAAATATTTAATCAAGTATGGGGTGCTGAATATGGCTTTGAAACTAGGACACTTGATATGCACATCAAATCTATTCGCAAAAAAACTAGTGATGATTTAATTAAAACGGTATATGGAATGGGATATAAGGTTGAATTATGAAAAAAAGAGTAATTTTATTGGCATCTAGTTTGTTTTTAATTGCCTTATTATTACTATATGCCATTTCTTTAATAACAATAACTAATGAAAACAAAAATAAGGCTCGTGAGGAAATAAATATTTATTTAACAGTAGCTAGCAAAGAATTTGATCCTGAAACAGCTAATTATCAAGAAGTATCTAGCTATATGTTAAGCTTAGATAAAAGGTTAAGAATTACCTTTATTGCTAGCGATGGTAAGGTTATTTATGATTCAACTCTTCTTTATAATGTTGATAATTTAGATAACCATCTTAACAGGCCAGAAATTGAAAATGTTGGTGAGGTTGTTATTCGTAAGTCTGATAGTGCAAATAAAGATATGATGTATGTTGCTACTATTAAAGGTGATACGTATTTACGTATTTCGTTTGACACGACATATTTTACGACTGGGACGATTCTTTATGCTGTAGTAGCCGCTATTGCTATTGTAGCCATTTTTGCAGTTTTAATAGTTGTTCTATATTTTGTATCTAAACGAATGTTAAAACCAATTGATGCTAAGATTAATGAGCTAGCTACTATAGCTGATACCGATGTAGTCTTTAAAACGGACACTATCGATCAGTTACCAACTATCATTAATAATCTAAAGCTCTTAATTAATAATAAAATTGAGCAAATAAAAGAAGAAAATATTAAAAATGAGACTATAATTCAAGCAATAGATGAAGGTCTAATCTTATTAAAGAATGAAAATATAACAGCTGTCAATCATCAAACTTTAAAATTATTTAAAGTTAATGAGGAAAGTATTATTGGCAAAAATTACCTTTATCTATTTAGAAATACAACATTGCTAGAAGCTATAAAAAATGCTATAGCTACAAGAAAAAATGCTCAAGTGATGATTGTAATTGACAATAGAGTTTACGAGGTTTACTTAATACCATTTAATAGTGCACAAATGCTTATTAGTCTAAAAGATATTACAGAGCGAGAAAAAATAGAACAAATAAAAAAAGATTTTTTTGCCAATGCTAGTCACGAGCTAAAAAGTCCACTTACTTCAATAATTGGTTATGAACAAATGATTTTAAATGGCATAATTGAAGATAAGTCTGAAATTAAGGATGCTTCCTTAAAAATTTTAAAGGAAGCTAATCGGATGAACCAAATTATTATTGATATGCTAGAATTATCTAATTTAGAATTCTCCCAAACCTATGATGTAAAGGAATATAATATTGCTAATTTATTACAGGATGTTATTAAAAGCTATCAAGCTAAAATAAAGACTAAAAACATTATCCTAAAGACCCAAATAGAAGATACTAAATTAGAGTGCAACTATGAACAAATGGAAACTTTATTCTCTAACATCATTGATAATGCGATTAAATATAATAAAGATGGTGGAACATTAAATATTCATCTCGATTCAAATTGTTTTAGTTGTCAAGATAGTGGAATTGGCATTCCTGATGAAGACAAATTAAGAGTGTTTGAACGATTTTATCGTGTGGATAAAGCTAAAAGTAAAGAAAGTGGTGGCACAGGCTTGGGTTTAGCAATAGTTAAACATATTTGTGAAAAGTTTAATTATCAAATAAAACTAGATAGTAAGCTTGGTGTAGGTACTACGATTACGATTAATTTTCACAATGATTACAATTTATAAGATTTAGGCGGTTAGTCTAAATCTTTTTTCTTGTAAATTAACTAAACTTAATTATAATAGGAAAGAAGGAGTTTATAATATGAAAATAATTTTTTCTCCAACTAAGACGATGGATTATAGTTTAGTTCAAGGAACAACTGACCCAATTTATTTAAATAAGGCTAAGGCTATTTGGACGCAAATGAAAGCTTTAAATGATAGTGAATTACAAAAAATCTGGCATGTTAGCGACAAATTATTTGCTAAAGCAAAAGCTGATATGCTTAAGACAAATTTTACGCGAACAAGTGCGGCTTTATATTCTTATCAAGGCCTTAGTTTCAGTTATTTAGATTCCAATACCTTGCCTTTAGCTGCTTTAGACTACTTAAACCAGCATTTATGCATTCTATCAGGGCTATATGGCGTTTTAAAACCAACGGATAAGATTATTAATTACCGGCTCGAAATGAATTATGCCAAACGCTTTTGGCAGAAGGAATTAGATACTTATTTTGCCGACGACGATTATATTATTAATTTAGCCTCTAATGAATATAGTAGCATTTTAAGTAAAGCACTTAGTAGTAAAATTTATAATATTTTTTTCTATAAAATTAAACAGGGTAAACCTGTTCAAGAGGCTACCGAATCAAAAATGTTACGAGGTCTTTGTCTCCGTTATTTAGCTTTAGAGCAAATTACCAATTTAAAGGAAATATTAAATTTTGGTGATAATGGCTATCAGTATAGTCCAGAACTAAGTCATGAAAATAATATTGTCTTTGTCAAAGTAAAAGAGAACTAATTAGGTGGAATTAGGCCTAATTAGTTCTCTTTTTACAATAAATCAATTTCTTTTTTTAGTTCAGTAAGAATGTCTTTTTCCTTAATTTTTCTTATGATTTGACCTTTTTTAAATAAAATGGCTTCACCTTTACCACCAGCGATACCCAAATCAGCATCTTTAGCTTCACCTGGTCCGTTAACAGCACATCCCATAACAGCTACAGTAATATTTTTATTACAAGAAGCTAAGTAAGCCTCAATTTCTTTTGCGATAGGAATCATATTATACTGAATACGTCCACAGGTTGGACAGCTGATAAGATTAGGAATGTTAGTAGCTAATTTTAAATCCTTTAGTAACTCTCTTGCTGCTCTAACCTCTAAAATAGGATCATCGGTTAAGGAAATTCTAATGGTATTACCAATACCAAGTCCTAAAATCTTACCAATACCAAGGGAGCTTTTGATAAGACCAGAAAAAGCAGTGCCAGACTCTGTAATGCCAATATGAAGTGGGTAAGGGAAAACCTCAGCAGCCAATTTATATGATTCATAAGCTAAATCGATGTCACTAGCTTTTAAGGATAGGCAAATATTTCTAAAATTTAATTCCTCTAATATGCTAATATGTCTTTTAGCTGCCTCGATAATATCAACTGGTGTTTTATGTAAATCTTTAGGTAGCGAACCACTATTAACACCTATTCTAATTGGCACATTTTTTTCTTTACATAATTTTACAATCTCTTTAATTTTTTCTTTGTTAGAAATATTACCAGGATTAAGTCTGATTTTATCAGCTCCATTTTGAATAGAAAGAAGAGCTAGTTCTGGGTCAAAATGAATATCTGTTACTAGTGGAATATTAATATTAGCCTTAATTTCTTTAATAGCTAAAGCATCATTATGATCGAATATGGCCACCCGAATTATTTCACAACCAGCAGCTTCAAGTGCTTTAATTTGGTTGATAGTCGCATTTATATCACTAGTTTTGGTGTTAGTCATACTTTGAATATAGATTTTATCATTACCACCAAAATCTAAATTTTTCAATTTAAATTGTAAGGTTTCATTGCGTAAAAACATTATTGTTACGTCCTTTCTCTTGATTTTTTTTAATTATATCATATAATTAAATTGATATACACTAGGAGAAGTGATTTATAATGAAAATTAACATTTATGATATTGCCAAAGAGGCAGATACGAGTATTTCTACTGTTTCACGTTATTTGAACAATAAAAATGTTAGACCAGAAACAAAGAAAAGAATCGAAGAAGTCATTGCTAAATATAATTATAAACCAAGTGCAATAGCCAAGGGTTTGGTTGCTCATTCCCTTAAGACGGTTGCCGTTTTTGTGGTTGATATTAGAATGCCACACTACGCTAATGCTGCTTACTATATTGATAAAAAGCTAGCTATTAATGGTTATCGTACTATTATTTGTAATACTAGAGGTGAACTTACGTCAATTGTTAAATATATTGAAGAGGTATCAAGTCAGGTTGATGGAATTATTTTTATCGGTTCAATCTTTAATGAAATAAATCGGTTCCCTGATATCCTAGCTAATATTAATAATATCCCAGTTGTAATTACTAATGGTAAATTAGATGTTAATAGATGTAAGCCTATTTATGTCGATGATCAAAAAGGTATTTATGATGCAACTAAGTATCTAATTAATAAAGGAAGAAAGAATATTGCTTATATTCAATATTCTAACAATACATCTGCCCTTAAGAAAGCAGAAGGTTATAAACAAGCTATGCAAGAGGCTAACTATGCTGCTAATATTTACCATACTAATGATTTATTTGGGGGCTACGAAGTCACTCAAAAACTAATCATTGACAATAAAAATATTGATGGGGTTATTAGTGGTGAAGACTTGATTGCTATTGGTGCCATTAGAGCCTTAGAAAACGCTGGTATTAAAGTGGGAAAAGATTGTGATGTAATAGGCTTTAATGATAGCAGATATTGTGAATTATCTAACCCAACTCTAACGGCAATTGATAATAAAATTGAGGAATCTTCTTTAGCTGCAGCTGATAGCTTAAAAGATATGATTGAAAATGAGGAAACTGATTGCGAACCACTAATTTTCAATTGTGAACTTAAAATTAAAGAAAGTGCTTAATAAAATTGAGTAGGTATCATTATGATAGATAGATAGCCTACTCTTTTTTTATTTTATAACATTCACTAACAAAAAATATATTGCTTGAACTAAATGAATTTTTGTCAAATATGCAAAAACAAAGTGTTTTTATTGAATCATCGGTGGCTTTTTAATATAAAACAAAAAACATTTACAAAATTATTATTTTATGGTACAGTAAAATTGAAGAATCACATTACGTAAATTGACTTGAATTAACTTATAACTTTTTATTTTTAGAGTAACAATATTAAAATTGAAAGAGAGGGGAAGTAATGTTTATTAATTTAAAAAGAATATTAACATTCTTAGGGGTTGCTATGCTAGGGGTTTTTACTGTTTCATGCAGTGAGAAGGAACAGGATGCATACGGAAAATTCTCCAAAATGTATTATCAAAAATATCCGGATGGCTATGATAAGGATTATGATTGGTATGAGCTTAAGGAAGAAAGCGTAGAAGAATTAGCGGCGCAAAATCAAAAGGTTATTCGCTCATCAAGTTTTATTGGCTATATTGATTTTACTAAAAATAGTTTAGAAGGTCAGGTGACAAAATATAGCTACATTAGTGAGATTACGACAATAAAAGATGGGACAATAATTAAGCATTCGGTTCTAACTTCTTTATTAAATGATGGGAATTATTACGAATCCATTGAAACAACTAGTAATGATCAATTATTAACAACCAAAGTTTCTAAAGGATGTTCAGATGTAGATAGTTTTAATATTAAAGTAGAAATGAATGAAGATCCTTTTTATGTTGATTTATATTATGATACGCTTATCTATGGTTATGATTCAATAAGTGTTAATGATGATCATGTTACATTTGATCGTTCTTATGAACAGGGCTCATCTATTTATAGTGAAAAAACTGGTTATTTTTTTGATGAATTTTATAACATCACAAATGTATTTTTATATTTGCATAAAACTTATGGTTATGATGAGGTAAGAAATTTATCAACCATTAAAAATCTAACTCGCAGTAAAGAAATAGAGATTAATGTACCAGCAGACTATGATGAAGAATTTGCCTATGATCACGAATTTTATAAATTATATATTTAAAAATAAGCATTAAAGGGAGTGTGAAATAATTCGAATTTTATCGGATTAATTTCCACTCTTTTTTCTTTTGCCCTTAAAATACAAATTA
>CALUXJ010000032.1 GCA_944324725.1 uncultured Acholeplasmatales bacterium | reverse complement strand
TGTAGCGCCGTATACGAGACCCGTACGTACGGTGCAATGGGAGGGACAAAAGTTAAAACTTTTTCTCTACCCTATTATAATAAGATTAAATATGATATAATGAAAGAAAGAGGTGAAATTATGGCTATCATTGAAGTTAAAAATCTAGTAAAGAATTATGGTAATTTGAACGCTGTAAATGATATATCCTTTATGGTTGAAAAAGGAAGCTTATTTGCTTTTTTAGGTGAAAATGGGGCAGGTAAATCCACAACTATTAACATTTTATGTCAAGTATTGACAAAAACAAGTGGTGATATATATATTGACGGGATAGAATTAACGGGAGATAATTTGCAAATTAAAAATTTGATTGGTATAGTTTTTCAAAATACGATTTTAGATGATAATTTAACTATTAAGGAAAATATTTTAACACGGGCTGCCCTTTATGGGCTTAGTAAAAAAGAGGCTAAAACAAGACTTAACTATTTAATTGCTAAATTAGAGTTGGGAGAGATAATTAATAGGCGCTATAATAAATTGTCCGGTGGACAAAGAAGAAGAGCGGATATTGCCAGGGCTTTAATTCATCAACCAAAAATATTATTTTTAGATGAACCAACAACTGGATTAGATCCCAAAACTAGACAAATGGTCTGGCAAATATTGGATGATTTAAGAAAAGAAGAACAATTAACTATTTTTTTAACAACCCATTATATGGAAGAAACCTTAACTGCCGATGAAGTTGTAATTTTAGATCATGGCAAAATAGTGGCTACGGGAACACCAGCTAGTTTAAAAGAAAAATATACAACTAACAAACTTATTTGGTATACGCCAAAGTTAGATACAACTTCTAAATTACTAGAAATAGAGGGAATTCCTTATTATTATCATGTTGATGCCTATTATTTAAGTCTAAAAAATAATAGTGAAATCATTAATTTTATTACAAAATATAAAGAAATATTAACTAGTTTTGAGCTACTTAAAGGCAGTATGGATGATGTGTTTTTAGCTGTGACAGGTAGAAAGTTAGGAGATAAATATGAAAGTTAAAAGTACTTTGAATCAATTTTTAGGATTAACAAAGCGTCATCTATTATTATTCTTTCGGGATAAAACAAGTATTTTCTTTTCACTATTGGCACAAATAATTATTTTATTTTTATATTTGGCATTTTTGAAACAATCATATATTGATGAAATTAAAAGCAATTTAGGTGATTTAACTAATTTTATAACAAATTCTGATATCGATAATTTTATTAATTCATGGTTATTGTCTGGATTAGTAGGGGCATCAACCATAACTGTAGCTCTAAATTGTTTAAGTCTTATGCCCGTTGATAAAGAGAAAAAGATTGATTATGATCTTCTAGCTTCTCCGGTAAAACCAGCTATCATTTATCTTTCTTATTATGTTGCAGCATTACTTAGTACCTTTTTAATTAGTGCAGTTATACTTTCTTTGGGGTTAACTATTTTAACTAGTATAGGTAATTTATATATGAGTGTAGGTACTATTTTTATAACCTATTTAATTGTCTTTGTCGGCGTAGCCTCTAGTACATCATTACTAATGATAGTAATAGTATTTTTCAAAAAAATGGTATCATTGCAAGCTTTTTCTGGTTTAATGTCTGCCGCAGTTGGCTTTTTTATAGGTGCTTATATGCCTATTTCTACTTTTAGTAAGCCAGTCCAAAATATTTGTAATATTTTACCGGGTTCACATATTACAGGCTTGCTTCGTAATTATTTAATGCGCGGAACCCTTGATAAGATGACAGAAACGATATCTAATTATGATAATGGAGCCTTTAAAGAGGCAATGGAAGAAACTTTTTCTTTTAAGCTTACCTGTTTCGGCCATGATTTTGGCATTTCTAGTATGATTATTTATGTGCTTATCATATTAGTATTTACCTTGATTTTAAATATTTTAATTTATAATTTGACGAAAAAAAGGCGTTAGATAAAGCTCAATAGCAGTGATAGACTTTTTATTAAAAAAACAAGGGTTTAGGACCAATATTAGGACCTAAACCCTTATTAACTATTTAGCAATATTTATTAATATATTAACGACATTTTGCATTTCTTCAAGACAAGCCAATTCGTAAGGACCATGACAATTATAGCCGCCTGTACCAAGATTTGGAGTATTAAGTCCCATTTGAGTTAATTTAGCTCCATCAGTTCCACCTCTAATAGGACTAGTAATAACAGCAAAACCCAAATCCTTAATTGCTTTTTCGGCTTTTTTAATGGAACGTTTGTCTTTTTTAATAATATTATACATATTGTAGTAGCTAGCTTTTATCTCTACCATACAAGTATCTTTAGTATACTTTTTATTAAGGAAATCCTTAGCATTTAGCATTTGTTGTTCAAGCAAATGTAACTTTTTTAGATCATGTTCTCGGATTATATATTCTAAAGTAGCTTCGCCAACCTCACCATGAATGGCACATAGATGAATAAAGCCTTCAGTTCCTTCAGTATACATTGGATTAGCAAAGGTTGGTAATAAATTTTGATACTCCATAGCTATTAAGCTAGCATTTAGCATATGGCCTTTAGCACTACCCGGATGGATATCAAGTCCCTTAATTTTAACAACAGCACTAGAGGCATTAAAGTTACTATAAGCTATTTCATTAAATATTCCACCATCAACTGTATAGGCATAGTCACAACCAAAATCCTTAACATTAAAACTATCAATACCACCACCGATTTCTTCATCAGGAGTAAAGGCAACATGAATATGATGGTGTTTAACTTCAGGATGAGAAATAAAATAGCTTAACATTTCCATAATTTCCGCTACTCCGGCTTTGTCATCAGCGCCAAGGACAGTCGTACCATCGGTTGTGATAAGGGTTTTACCTTGTAATTTATGTAAAAAAGGAAATTCTTTTGTTTTGATAGTGATTCCCTTTAGCAAAATGTCTTTTCCATTATAGTTATTGATTACTTGAGGATTAACATCTTTACCACTAAAACCAGGAATTGTATCCATGTGAGCAAGAAAACCTATATGTAAATTAGAATTCATATTACTAGGCAAATAAGCAGTTAAAATACAATTGTCATTAAGCTTTATATCTAAAAGACCTAGTTCAGTAAGCTCAGCTTCTAAAACTTTAGCTAAATTAAATTGTTCAGGAGTAGAAGGAGTTAAATCTTTACCTTCAGCTGACATTGTATTGATTTTTACATATTTAAGAAAACGTTCTAATAAAGACATATAATTACCTACTTTCTTTAATTTCACCAACTAAGTTGGTTCTAAAATATTTTTTTATTTGGGCTAAATCAGCTGTTTGACCTAAAGCCCACATTAATTTAGTAAGGCAAGCTTCACTAGTCATATCAAAGGCTTCTATTACCCCAATTTCTAAGGCCCGCTTACCAACTTCATAAATATTAAAATTTGATTCCTCATATAGGCATTGACTGCATACACAAACGGGGATATTAAGATTAGTTAATTTTTTTAAATATTCTAAAAAATTACGTCTCATAAAGGAGATGCCTCCCGCACCATAGGCCTCAATGATTAGCCCCTTAATGCCATGTTGTAATAAGACCTCAATAATAGCTGGGTCCATATTAGGAGTAAGCTTTAGTAAAAAGACATTAGTTTCAATTTGGTTTTTATATAAGTATTCCTTTTGTTGATTAATAAATTTAGGATTAATAGTTAAGCCTCTAGCGTCGATACTTGCAACATTTTCAGAGTTAATGGATTCAAATGCATGAAAAGATGAGGTACGTACTTTAACAGCGCGACACCCTAAAATAATCTTACGATTAAAAGCTAGAAATATGCCACCAATTTTACTTTTGGCCATACATAATGCATATCGTAAATTAGAATATGCGTCTGTAAGTGGGTCATATATCGGTAACTGTGAACCAGTAAAGACAATAGGAAGAGGTGGGTTTTGTAAAATAAAGCTTAAAATAGAAGTTGTATAAGCCATTGTATCAGTTCCATGAGTGACAATAATACCATCAAATTTATTAACATTATCGTTTATTTCACTCGCTAATTTTTGCCATTCCTCTGGTTGAATATTTGTACTATCTAATGTAAATAATTCTTTTAGTTCATAGTTATTAGTATTATCAATATGTTTTAAAGCTTCAAGAATTATTTTAGAGCTTGCAGGTCCTAGACCAAAACCAGTATCTTCTTTGACAGAGGTAATAGTTCCTCCAGTAGTGATAATTAAAATATGAGCCATAATAATTTACCTCATTTCTTCTTATAGTTTAGTCATATTAACTGCTTAATGCAAGAAAAAATTTTAAATTTTTAGAAAATATGCTATCATAATAAAGAGGTATAAATATGAAAGTTGCAATTATTGGAGCTGGCGCTTGCGGATTAGCCGTAGCCAACGTTTTATGTAAGACAAAAATTGAATATGTTGTTTTTGAACGTAATAAAAAACCAGGATCTAAAATACTAGCCAGTGGTAATGGCCGTTGTAATATAGCTAACGATAAAGTGATTGACAAGAAAATTAAAATTAACTATCAATTGCTTTACGATTTTTTAGCAGTAAACGAATGTCCACTGGTAATGGATGATGAGGGAAGATATTACCCACTTACTAATAGTAGTGAAACGGTTTTAAATGTTTTTTTGAAAGCTCTAAAACCACATACTTTACGCTTAAATTGTCCAGTATCAACCATTAAGAAACAAAACAATCAATATCTTATTGGCGATGAGGTTTTTGATAAATTGGTTTTATGTAGTGGTAGCGGTGCAGGTATAATCAGTACTAAAAGAAACGTTGTTTATGATTACTTAACGAGCCTAAATATTCAACTAACCACTTTAAAACCTAGTTTAGTAGGGTTTAAAGTTAAAGAAAATATTAGTTCTCTCAAAGGTCTTAGAATTTCTGCTCGTGCAACTTTATACAATAATCAAAAAGCTATATATACAGAAGATGGTGAGGTTCAGTTCAAAGAGGATGGTCTAAGTGGAATAGTTATAATGAATTTATCGTATTACTATAATCAACTTAAATATTATAAAAATCCGCAAATTAAATTAGTCCTAAATCCAAACTTTGATTATAATCATTTGAAAAGCTTGGAATACGCTTTACCACGGCCTCTTTTTGATTATTTAGCTAAAAATAATTTAAAGCCTGATAACCTTAAGTTTTCTATTTTATCAACTTACGACCAAAGTATGGCTCAAGTTATAGCTGGTGGAATACCTTTAGCGGCGATTAATCTAGATTTTTCTTTAAAGCAGGACCCAAATATTTATTGTGGGGGAGAGCTATTAGATTTAGATTATCCTTGTGGAGGCTATAATATAAGTACAGCATTTGCTACAGGATTTATGATTGGAGAAAATATTAAAGATAGTTATGAAATATGTAATAGAATTAAAGATGCAAGTCGATAAGAATTTAAAGATGACCATCTTGCATAAATTAAAGTTAAAACCCCAGGAATTAATAAGTTTCAAAATTCTGCGCGAATCAATTGATGCCAGAAATAAAGAGGAAGTAAAATATAACTACCTTTTAGAAATCAATACAAAGAAGAAAATAAATTATAAAGGCATAAAGGACTGGCCTAATCCGGAGCCATTGATTATTTCTCCCTGGCCGTTTGCCAGTCGCCCAGTTATTGTTGGTTTAGGACCAGCTGGTTTATTTGCCGGCCTTCTTTTGGCTAGGAGTGGTGCTAAGCCATTAATTATAGAGCGTGGAGAAGAAGTTTCGAAAAGAAAAATAAAGGTTGATGAATTTTTTAAAAATAAGATTCTCGATTCGAACTCTAATGTGGTTTTTGGGGAAGGTGGTGCCGGTACTTTTTCGGATGGTAAGTTACAAACCAATATTAATTCACCATATATTAAATTTATCCTAGAGGAGTTTGTTAAGCACGGAGCAAATGCCGATATTTTAGTATCTAATTATCCGCATATTGGTACTGATGTTTTGGCATATGTAATTCCCAATATTCGTAAAGAAATAGAGGCATTAGGGGGAGAAGTAAAATTTAATACTACTTTTTTGGATTACCAAGAAGAAAAGGATGCAGTTTTGGTAAAAACAAGTAATGGTAATTTTTTGACCAAGCATCTAATCTTAGCATTAGGTCATAGTGCTAAAGATACATTTTTAATGCTAGCAAGGCACAATATTAAAATGAGTCCTAAGAATTTTGCAATTGGCGTGAGAATTGAGCATCTCCAAGCGAAAATAAATACGAGTCAATATGGTAAATTTGCTAGATATTTACCACCTGCTAATTATAAATTAGCTTGTCATTTAAAGGAACGTTCAGTATTTACCTTTTGCATGTGTCCAGGTGGTTATGTCGTTGCAAGTCAAAATGAAGCAAATACCATTGTTACAAACGGAATGAGTAATAACAAACGGGAAGGAATTAATGCTAATTCAGCGCTACTAGTAGAAGTAAACGTTACCGATTATTATAAGGGTAATCCATTAGATGGATTTAACTTTATAGGTGAGATTGAAAAAAAGGCTTTTCAAATGGCGAATAACTATGCAGCCCCAGCCAATTTAGTTAAAGAATTTTTAGATTCAGAAGTAGCTACTAGCCCAAGAAGTATTAATCCGACTTATCCTCATGGTCTACATTTTTGCCAATTAGAAGAAGTTTTACCAGAATTTGTCATCAAGAGTTTAAAAGAAGCCATTCCCCTTTTAAATAAGCGTTTGCAAGGCTTTAGTGATCCGGATGCTATTTTAACTGGAGTAGAAACACGTTCAAGTTCTCCAGTTAGAATAGAGCGAACCAATTATCAAAGCTCTTGTCCGTATATATATCCAATTGGGGAGGGTTCAGGTTATGCTGGAGGAATAACAACTTCAGCTTTAGATGGTGTTAAATTAGTGTTAGAATTATTAAAGAAAAATTAAAAAATTAGATTTTTAGTTTATTACCTAATAGTCGTTTTGAACTAAAAATCTTTTTTTATGCGAAAGCGTTATTTTTTCAAATCATTTATTGACTTTCAATATATTTTCATTATAATATTTAGCGTGCTAAATAATTAGGAGTATAAAATGGATCAGGTTGTTAAATTGATTAAGATTATTAGCAATCAAATTGATGCCAAAATGCAAATCTTGCTAGAAAAAACAGACTTGACTAGTCAGCAGGTAAGAATGCTACATTATATTATGCATCATGATTGCCATAATCAAAAACAAATATGTGAAACCTTTAAATTGTCTAGTGCGACGGTTAATGGTATATTAAACCGTTTAGAAGAAAAGGGTTTTATTGAAAGAGAAAAGTTGGCTGATAAGCGCAATAACAAAATTATTGCGACTAATAAGGCCCTTTTAGTCAATGAAACTTTCCAAAAAGCAGTAGACTACAATAATCAAATTATGGCTAAAGGTTTAACAGAGAACAATGTAAGTGATTTAGTGTTATTGCTTACACAAATTTTAGAAAATATTGAGGAGGGAACGTATGATAAAAACACTATCTAGAAGTATTCGAGAATACAAAAAATATGCTATCTTAGCACCCATATTTGTTGTATTTGAAGTAGTTTTTGAAGTTTTAATACCTTATGTCATGACAATTATGCTAGATGAAGGTATTCAAAAATCAAACAATGAATTAGTTGTTGAAATTGGTTGTTTAATGCTAGGTATGGCTATTCTTTCACTTATTTGTGGTATTTTGTCAGGTAAATTTGCCAGTATTGCCTCAGCTGGTTTTGCGAAAAATTTAAGGCATGATATGTATGAAAAAATTCAAACCTATTCCTTCGCGAATATTGATGAATTTTCCACAGCTTCTTTAGTTACACGTATGACAACCGATGTAACTAACGTTCAACTATCATTCCAAATGATAATAAGAATTGTTGTAAGAGCGCCATTTATGCTAATTTTCGCCTTTATTATGGCTATGATAATTAACTGGCAAATTGGTCTAATTTTCTTAGTTGCTATTCCTTTCTTAGGTATAACCCTATTTGCTTTAATGTCACGCTCATTTAAGCCATTCTCTAAGCTTTTCAAACAATACGATATTATTAATCGTGACGTTGAAGAAAACTTGATTGGTATAAGAGCGGTAAAAAGCTTTGTTAAAGAGGATGATGAATTCAAAAAATTTGCTAACGATAGTCAAGGCTTAAAGCACTTTGCGTCTAAGGCTGAACAAATTTTAGCTTGGAACATGCCAATCGTTCAGTTTGCAGTTTATGCTTGTTTAATTGCCATTGCCTGGTTTGGTGCTTCCAATATTGTTAAAGGCTATACAATGAATGGTCAAACATTCTTTATGACAACAGGTCAGTTAACCTCATATTTCAGCTATGTAATGCAAATCCTAATGAGCTTAATGATGATTTCAAATATCTTTGTTATGATTACTATGTCCATAACTTCAGCTCGCCGTATAGTTGAGGTATTAAAGGTTGTTCCAGATATTAAGAATCCAGAAGACCCAGTCTTTGAAGTAGCATCTGGTGATATTGACTTTGATCATGTTAATTTCAAATATAACCAAAATGCGCAAATTTATAATTTGACGGATTGTAATGTTCATATTAAGTCTGGTCAAGTTGTTGGTATAATTGGTGGTACTGGTTCAGGTAAGTCAAGTTTTGTTCAATTAATTCCTCGTCTTTATGATATTTCTAAAGGTAGCCTAAAAGTAGGCGGTGTTGATGTTAGAAATTATGATATTGAAACACTACGTAATAGTGTTGCCTACGTTTTACAAAAGAATATTTTGTTCACTGGTACTATTCGGGATAACTTAAAATGGGGTAATGAGGAAGCTACTGAAGAAGATCTTGTTAGAGTTACTAAGCAAGCTTCGGCTTATGATTTTGTTATGGATTTCCCTGGGGCCTTTGATTACGATTTAGGTCAAGGTGGTGTCAATGTTTCTGGCGGACAAAAACAAAGACTTTGTATTGCAAGAGCCTTATTAAAAAATCCAAAGATTTTAATTTTAGATGATTCTACTAGTGCGGTTGATACAAAAACAGATGCTAATATTAGACAATCTTTGCGAGAAACTGCCCCGGATGTAACTAAGATTATTATTTCTCAACGGGTATCTTCAGTTGAAGACGCAGATTTAATTTTAGTTTTTGATGATGGTAAAATTGTGGCTCAAGGAACTCATGAACAATTGATAGAAACTTGTCCAATTTATAAGGAAATTGATGAGTTACAAAAGAAGGGTTCTGATGATTCAAAGGAGGTGGCTACTAATGACTAGAAAAGCAAGTGGCAATTCAGCTGCTATCAAAAGTTTAGTGCCATATATTTGGCGACATTATAAGGTACAAATTGTTATTGTTATTCTATGTATTTTAATAACTTGTGTTGCTAGTATGGTTTCAACCTTCTTTATCAGTATTTTAATTGATGATTTCATTATACCTAATATGGTAACCGACGCTGCTGGTAATAATATCGGTAATCCAAATTGGGATATGACCTCCTTTGCTAGAACATTGATTATCTTTGGAGTAATTTATTTGCTTGGTGTAATAGCTAGCTTAGTATATTCTAAATTAATGGTTATCATTACCCAAGGTAGTTTAAAGTCTATTCGTGATGACTTATTCAAACATATGGAAAGTTTGCCAGTAAGTTTCTTTGATTGGAATACACATGGTAACATTATGTCTTATTATACAAACGATGTTGAAGCTATGCGGCAAATGATTAGTCAAAGCGTTCCGCAACTAATTAATGGTGTTATTACAGTCATTGGTGTATTCTGCTTTATGATTTATTATTCTTGGATTTTAACCCTTGCCGTTTTGGTAATACTAGTAGTAATGATTGTAATTATCAAAACAGTTGGTGTAAAAAGTACAAAATACTTCATTGAAAAACAAAGAACACTTGGCTCAACTAATGGTTATATCGAAGAAATGCTTGAAGGGCAAAAGGTTGTTAAAGTATTCTGCCATGAGGAAAAAGCTGTCGCTGACTTTGACGTTATTAATACTAAGCTTGAAATAGCGGATCGTAATGCTAACATTTATGCTTCTATTTTAATGCCTATTATGAATAACATTGGTTTTGCGACCTATGCTATAATCGCATTACTTGGTGGTGTTTTAATTGCTAATAAGGTAAACATTGGCTTTATTCCTTTAGCTCCAGGTGTCTTAGTATCATTTATTATGTATACAAGATCATTTATTAACCCTATAGCTCAAGTATCTAACCAAATGAATAGTATTGCTATGGGTTTAGCTGGTGCTGAAAGAACGTTTGAATTAATTAGTCGTCCATCTGAAGTAGATGATGGCTATGTAACTCTTGTTAAGGGTAAAGAAGAAAATGGCAAGTGGATAGAAACTAATAATGAAGATGATACTTGGTTATGGCGTCATCCACATCATGATGGTTCCGTTACATATCAACCACTACGCGGTGATGTAAGATTTTATGATGTTGATTTTGCTTATAAGCCTGACAAAATTGTTTTACATAATGTTAGTCTTTATGCAAAACCTGGTCAAAAGATTGCCTTTGTTGGGGCAACCGGAGCAGGTAAAACTACAATAACTAACCTAATTAATCGTTTCTATGATATTGCCGATGGTAAGATTCGTTACGATGATATTAACATTAATAAGATTAAAAAAGCTGATTTAAGAAGATCATTAGGTATGGTTTTACAAGATACTAACCTCTTTACAGGAACTATTGCTGATAATATTCGCTATGGTAAGCCTAACGCAACCATGGAAGAAGTTATCGAAGCAGCCAAATTAGCCAATGCAGATAGTTTTATTCAACATCTTGAAAAAGGTTATGATACATATATCACTAACAATGGTGATGGGCTTTCTCAAGGTGAACGCCAATTAATTGCGATTGCTAGAGCTGCTATTACAAATCCACCAGTTTTAATTCTAGATGAGGCAACAAGTTCAATTGATACTAGAACTGAAAAAATCATCCAAGAAGCTATGGATAAGCTAATGGCGGGTAGAACTGTATTTGTTATAGCTCATAGATTATCAACTGTTCGTAATTCAGATGCAATTATGGTTTTAGAGCATGGTAGAATTATTGAACGTGGTACGCATGATGAATTAATTGCCCAAAAGGGTGAATACTATCAGTTATATACTGGCGCCTTTGAATTAGAATAAAAATTAAAGCATCTATGATGATATACCTGTCAAATTTTGACTTAATGATGGGGCTTTGTCATAGATGTTTTTTTATTTTAAAAGATTTATTTATATCTTGAAAAAAAAGTGGCTTTAGAGTAAAATCAATAAGTAGTGAATGACTCTTTAAGGAGGGTGAAAATATATGATTTTTGATGATTTGGATGATGGCATTGCTACTAAACCTATCATTAAGGTTATTGGTGTTGGTGGCGCTGGTGGTAATGCAGTAGACAGAATGATTGAAAATGATGTTAGAGGCGTTGAGTTTATTGCATGTAATACTGATGCCCAAGATTTACGTGAGTCAAGAGCAGAAATTAGGGTATTATTAGGAAGACAAACAACTAATGGTTTAGGTGCCGGAGCTAAACCAGAAGTTGGCAAACAAGCGGCCTTAGAATCAATCGAGGATATTAAGACAGTTATAAGAGGAGCTCAAATGGTTTTTATCACCGCTGGTATGGGTGGTGGAACTGGTACAGGGGCTGCGCCAATAATTGCTAAAGTTTCTAAGGATTTAGGCTGCTTAACGGTTGGTATTGTTACTAAACCTTTCTTGTTTGAAGGCCCTGAACGGATGCAAAGAGCAATTGCTGGCTTACAAGAACTTAAACCATATGTAGATACTTTGATTGTTATACCAAATGAAAGATTACGCTCAATTGTTGATGTTTCTACTTCAATTCTTGAAGCTTTTAGAGAAGCTGATAACGTATTGCGTCAAGGTGTTCAAGGTATTGCCGAATTAATTTCTGTTCCAGCATTAATTAATGTCGATTTCGCGGATGTTAGAACGGTTATGAAAGATAAAGGTACAGCCCTTATGGGTATTGGTACTGGTACAGGTCCTAATCGTGCTGTTGAAGCAGCAAGACGGGCTATTCATTCTAATTTACTAGAGGTAAGTATTGACGGAGCAACTAATGCCATTGTAAATATTGCAGCCAGTGAAAACTTAACTCTAGCCGAAACAGAAAAAGCCATTGCTGAAATTAGAAACAATTGTGATAAAGATTTGAGTATTATTTATGGTACAGCCATCAACAATGACTTAGGTGATGAGTTAATCGTTACCGTTATAGCAACTGGTTATGAATTAAAAGCTAAGGAAAGTGGTATTGATGACATCGCGACTGAAATCTTCCAAAATATTAGTCAAGATAATATTCCTTTAAAGCCAATTGAAGAATTAGCTGAGGATGAAGAGGAAGACGATGAGCCACTATTCTTAAATAAGAAAGAGCAACGTAAGAAAGAAAAAGAAGAAAAGAAGAAAGACATTAAAACTAAAAATCTTCCTTCCTGGTTAACTAAAAAACGTGGTTAAAGAAAAAGCTTTAAGAACTTAATTGTCCTTAAAGCTTTTTTGTTCGGGTTTCTTTTTTAGCTTGCTATCCGTTCGAGAAGCCTGCTTTTTAATTTTTTTGATATTATCATTTTGTGCTAATTTCTCTTTTAAAAGTTTAGCTGTACTATTAGCTATATTAGCTATTCTTTCCTTTTGATAATTATGCTTGATTTCTTTTTTTAAGAAATTATTTTTATTTCGCACTTCTTGATAAGAGGATTTATATTCTTTTTGTTGCATTTTAATTTCAGAAATATTTTTTTCTATATTGCTAGGAATATTTTTAATATCAAAATTCAGTCTAAATTTATAATTATTGAGTGTCAAATTATTATTTTTAACCTCTTTTTTATAATTTCTATTGATGAGAAGAAGATTATTTTGATACTCTTTATTAGCAATTTTATTTTGCCTAATATAGTTAGCACGCAAATAGGAAATATTATCAGTTATAGAGTACAAAATAGTAGTATAAGTTTGTCTAATAACTGATAAATAATCATTTTCCTTTTGAATATTTTTTTGATAGCTAGCTTTTAAATTAGCTAAATTACTTTGATAGAGACTATATGCATTAGCGAGCTCATTTTTAGTGAGTTGAATAATGCTATTAATTTTATTTTCTGTTTTATTGGTGATAATTTTATGATTTAATAGGGATTTTTGCGATTTATTAATAGCTCTTTTTAAATCAGTATTAAATTTGGTAATAATACTTTTTTGAATATTTTGATATTTTTTTTCATTGTCAGTTTTATATAAATCAAAGAAGTCAGAATATGTGCTTCTTAAATACTTCAAAATGTTAGCAATTTGAACAAACATTGCAGTTGAATTAATCAGTTTATCAATATTTTTTGGTTTTAAATAATGTTGTTCAATCTTTTTAAGCTTAGTAAAATTACGCTTAATTAGGGTGTTTGCCTTTTCAACTAGAGCATAGGAGCTAGCATAATCCCTTTTTAAATATAAATCATTTTTTTGGAGGTTTCGTTGATGACTTTCATCTAAACGTAACAATTTATTTTGGGTATTTTTAAGCATTTTAGTTAGGGCTTTTTTTCGCTTTTTAATCTCATAAATACTATTTTTATTAGCTTTTATTTCATTTTTAATATTTAAAACATTATAGGAAAACATATTGTCAAAGAAAGAATTATTTTCTCCAACTGACTTATGTTTTTTGTTTAAATCGATTATATTTGTTCGATATTTTAAAAGAGTATCATCGTAAAGAGCAAGGGTATTATTGAAACTATTAATTTGTTTTTGTAGCAAATATTTATTATTGTTATATTCAATTACTAAGTTATTTTCTTTTTCCTTATAAGTATTTTTAGTTTCTGTTTGAATGCGCTCTTCAATAATAATGATTTCTTGAATATTGAAGTCTTTTAGGATATCTTCAAAAAGTTGGAATAGCATTTTGCTAAAATTACTGAAAAAATTGTAGTAGCCAGTATTATTAGTCTTCAATTTAGTATGTAAAATATTTTGTACGCCATAAAAGAAACTTAATAAGAGCTGTAAAATAGTGAAAGTATAGACACCATTTTGACCTAATTGCCAAGTATCTGAACGATAATTGCGGCGATTCTTTGTTAAATTTGCCAAACCGTAATTTTTTTCATAATAAATATGCTCATAATTGTTTTCATACTTTTCTTTTAGTTTGTTTAAATCGATTTTGCTAGCTAGTGGTTGACGTTGCTTGTAAAAGAGCATATTGGTTAACTTTTTTTCTAATTTTAATTTGGTGGCTTCATAGTCCAGCTTTTCCGATAATTCTTCAAATTCAAGCTCAGCATAGTTTTCAATAATATTTATTTTTGCTTTCAACTGTTTAGCATTATACTCTTTAATTTTAGCATTACGATCAAGTTCTAAATTAGAAATAATTTGTTCTAATTTTTCCGCTCTTAAAGAAGAATCATTTAGAAAATTTTCCTTTAATTTCATAGAGCTACTGATATAAACTTTAAGAGCTTTAAGGTTGGCAATTTGATTTTTAACTTCATTGAGCCTAATTTGCATAGAGGCTTCATGAATCGCTAATTCTTTGTTAAAAGACTCGAGCTTTTCATTGTTCGTGTTTCTTAGGGTTCTTGCATTATATTCAAAATCATTATCAATGTTTTGTGTATTGATATCAACCTGTTTAGCAATATAAGCGCTTAGAAGCTGATTGTTGGCCTTGATGGTATTTAATTCCACATGGGCTACCTCAAGTTCATAATTTTTATTAATCTCAGCAATACTTTTAGCTAGTTTATTTCTTGATGCAGTTTGCTCATATTTATCAGTTAAAATATCGACCTCTAATTGATAATTTTCCTTTAGTTCCTTGATTTTTTGATAATAGCTTTTAGTTTTAAGCTTTATTAATTTTTTATTTACTAAACGCAATTTTAAGGTTTCTTGGGTTTCGTCAGAAACAGTTTTTAAATAGTTATTTAATTCGCTATTAAGATAGTAAAAATTATAGAAGTAGTTACGCTTAATGCGTTCTAAATTGGTTTTGTAGTCAGTCTCATTAATTGCATCTAATTCGTCATACTGATTTAATTCAGCTACGAAATCATCCATAATTTTATCTATTTTTTCACTATATTGTTCTTCAAAATAATCTAACTGTTTTTTAATATCTTTTTGCTTAATAATATTATTTTCTTTTTCTTGATGCAAACGATAATTTTTTGTTTTCGTTTTCATTCTAATTTCATTATTTAAGTCAGTTGTAGCCTCAAGCTTATTAAGCTCAATCTTACTTTTTTGTTGAACATAATCTTTATTAATTTGGGTTAATTTTTTCTCTAATTCTTCAATTTGACTATCAATATCTAAAAGTTTAGCACTATCCTCTTCCCCAGTAAGCATAATTTGCCGAGAGTAGTAGGCATGGATTTTCTTAATATTTTGGCTAGTTTCTTGCGCTTTTTGATCTAAAAAGACGGTATAATCCTTAACAACTTTAGCCTGATTAGCATGAAGAGTATTGTTGTTTAATTCTAAAGCTTCACGAATAATATCTTCATTAGCTTTAATTTGCTGACATTTTAGCTGATAGTCATCATTTAGTTTGTCTAAATTCTCTTTATTAATTTGCTGTAATTGATAAATTTCATTATTCAAATTAAATATATTATTTTTATGCACCTTTTTGATGCGTTCAACCCGGAGCATATATTGATTATTTAAATTTTCAATAATTTTATTTGATTCCTCTAAAGCATAATTTTTTCTCAGTGCAATGCGTTCTATTAAGCGGCTATGTTTATCGTAATTCTTTGTCACTCTAGCTTTAAAGTTATTATACAAGTTAGTAATTTCTAAAACTATAATATTCGAAATAA
>CALUXJ010000031.1 GCA_944324725.1 uncultured Acholeplasmatales bacterium | reverse complement strand
GGTTAATAATTTTATTGCTAAATTTCCCTTTAACTTAACTACAGATCAAAAGGAAACAATTAAGACAATTCTTAGTGAACTAGCTAGTTCTAAAAGAATAAATCGTTTAGTAGAGGGCGATGTCGGTAGCGGTAAAACGGTAGTGGCCTTAGTTAGTGCTTACGCGACTTTATTAAGTGGCTACCAGGTGGCATTCATTGCGCCAACGGTTATATTAGCCAATCAGCATTATGAATTAGCTAAGAAATACTTTAAGGAGCCATTACTCCTTACCTCTAATTTAAAAACTCAAGAGCGTTCTAATCTTTTAAAGGTTTTAGTAAGTGAAAAGCCGGTTTTAGTGATTGGTACCCATGCCCTATTACAGGATAGCGTAGTTTTTGCTAAACTTGGTTTAGTTATAATAGATGAACAACAACGTTTTGGTGTTTTACAACGCTCCCTTTTACAAAAGCGTTATCCAACCTGTGATACCCTCTATTTTACCGCTACTCCAATTCCACGTAGTTTAGCTTTAACCGCTTATAAGGCTTTAGACCTGTCTTTAATTAAAACTAAACCGCAAGGTCGCCAACCAGTTTTAACTAAATTAGTTCCAGAGACCGCTTTAGAAAGCTTAATGCCAACCTGCCAAGCCCGTCTTAACCAAGGTGAACAAATGTTTGTTGTTTGTTCCGTAATTAAGGCTGAAGAGGATAATTTATGGGATCTTGCGACAACTAAAGCTTTTTTAACTAGTCATTTAGACGCCCGTATTGGTATCATTCATGGTCAAATGAAAGATAAAGAGAAACTAGAGATTATCCAAAACTTTAATCAAAAAAAGCTTAATGTTTTGGTAGCTACTACAATTATTGAGGTTGGTATCGATATCAAGAATGCGACGACTTTAATTTTATTAGATGCCAATCGCTATGGTTTAGCAACTATTCATCAATTGCGAGGTCGAGTCGGTAGAGGTAATTTAGCTGCTACCTTTTATGTAGTTAGTCAAGATATAGATAATGAACGTCTAAAAATACTTGAAACAGTTAACGATGGTTTTGCTTTAGCTGAGTATGATTTAAAGCTTAGAGGACCAGGTGAATTTTTAGGACGCAGTCAATCCGGTTTTGTTGATAAGGAATTAAGTGATTTGGAAAGCAAAATATATCAAATAGCAGCTACTGATGCCAAGTGGTTTGCTAAATATGTGACAGAAAATAATTTAGACGATAAGTATAAAAATATTATGCTACAAATTAGCGCCAAGGAGCATGAAAATAATTAAATGGCTTTTTATTTCTGTGAAAAAATGGTAAAATTAAACGTATTTTAGGAGGATAATATGATTAGAATAGGTGTAGATGCAATGGGTGGCGATTTAGGCTTAGATGCTACAATTGCTGCAAGTTTAAATATAGTTAAAGATTTTAAAGATGTTGAAATTGTTTTATATGGTAAGGAAGAAGAAATAAGACCACGTTTAACTAGTACGGAACGCATTGAAATTGTCAATTGCCCAAAAGTATTAGATATGGGCGAACATGACCCGGTTAAGGCAATTAGAAAGGATCGTTTTGAGGCTTCCTTATGTGTCTTAATGAATGATGCAAAGGCCAAAAAAATTGATGCTTGTATTACTTCTGGACCAACGCAATGTGTGGTAGTTGCTGCCCATTTATTAATAAGACGTTTACCTCAGGTAGAAAGAATTGCTTTATGTCCAATTATTCCTAACCTTGATGGTCATCCTCGGTTATTACTGGATGTTGGGGCTAATGTTGAATTAAGACCTGAACATATTTCTTTACTTGCTCAATTTGCGAGTGTAGTAGCCAGGGAAGTTCTTGGTTATAAGGAGCCTAAGGTTGGTCTACTTAATATTGGCGCGGAAGAGGGTAAAGGAAGACCAGTTGATAAAGAAACCTATGAAGTTTTAAAGAATAATCCATTAATTAAGTTTTATGGTAATGTTGAGCCTAATGAGGTATTAAATTCACCAACAGAAATTATTATTACCGATGGCTTTACTGGCAACGTTTGTATGAAAACTATGGAAGGTACGGCTAAGGCTATGGCTAAAATGCTTAAGGAAGAGATTAAGGCTAGCTTAGGTGGTATGATTGGTTATCTCTTCATGAAGAAGAATTTGAAACGCTTTGCTAAACGCATGGACTCTAAAGAAATTGGTGGTGCAATGATTTTAGGTATTGGCACACCAGTTGTTAAAGCTCATGGTAACTCCGATAGTTACGCTTTTTATAATGCTATTAAGCAAGGAATTAATATGGTTAAAAATGATGTTATAGGTCATGTTTTAGCCTCTTTACCAAGTGAGGAAAAAGACAATGGATCTAACTAAGCTTTGTCTAGATTTAGAAGTGGATTATGAACAAATAAAATCAGCCTTAACCCTAGCCTTAACTCATTCCTCTTATGGCAATGAACATCATACAGAGTATAACGAGCGTCTAGAATATTTAGGTGATGCTGTTTTAGAATTATGTATGTCAACTTATTTATATTACAATTATTCTCATCAAGAGGGCGTTTTGACGCAAAAACGGGCTCAGGCGGTTAGAGAAGAGGCTTTAGACATTTATGCGCAAAAGATTAATCTTAGTGCTTACCTCTTACTTGGTAAGGGTGAGGAAAAATGTGGTGGCAGGAATAATAAGGCTATCATTGCCGATGCTTTTGAGGCAGTTTTAGGTGCTATTTATATTACCTTTGGCTTTAAAAAAGTCTATAGTGTATTTAGTAAGATTGTCCTTCCTTATTTAAATGAAGTATTAAATATCAAAGATTATAAATCAATATTTCAAGAAGAAATGCAATCAGAAAAGAGAAATATTCGCTATGAGATTGTTAAGGAATCAGGTCCAGCTAATGATAAATTTTTTGAAGCTGTTGTTTATATTGATGACTTGATTTATGGTCATGGGCAAGGAAGAACGAAAAAAGAAGCTGAACAACAAGCAGCTAAAGAAGCTTTATTAAAAAGAGCAAAATAAGGAGGGGTAAAGATGCTGTTAGAATTATTTTTAGCCGGCTACTTTAACTATAAAGATTTTATCTATGATAATTCACTTTCTTTGGGTCTAACTCCTAATGACGCTCTTATTTTAATTAATATTTTAAATGAGTATCAAAAAGGTAATAAGAAAATTGATTTAGAAAAAATGGAGCATCAAGTTCTACTTCATAAAAATGATATTAATAACTCCCTTTCTAATCTATTAGAAAATGCCTTTTATAATGTTTGCTTAGTCAATAAAGATGGAGTATTAGAAGAAGAAATAACAATTGAACCATTCTTTAAAAAGGTTGAGGATTTCTATACTCCTCAGCACGAGGATACTAATAAAAAGATTTTCACATTAATTGAACGTAAATCACAAAAGCTCTTAACAGCTTCTGATTATGAAAATATTAATAATCTAATTGTCAGTGAAAATTATGGCTATGAGGATTTTAAAGAAACGATTGCGTATTTGGAAAAAGCTAAGCTAGATATTACTATTCGCAATATTATGAAATATATTGATAAGAAGACACCAATTGTGGCCGTTGATGATGCTACAAGTCAAACAATACAAGACCTTTTAAAGGCCTTTAGGAAACAAAATGAATAAGGAAAAAGCTCTGGCAATTATTAATTATTTAGAAACCCTTTATCCTAATTATCCTCGTTTTTTAAATTTTACTAACAATTTTGAATTGATTGTTGCGGTTGTATTATCAGCTCAAACCACGGATGCTAGAGTTAATATGGTTACACCAGCTTTATTTGCTAAATACCCTACCCCTGAAGCTTTGGCTAAGGCACAGTTTCAAGATGTAATGGAGTTAGTTAAAACCTTGGGTTTGGCTAAGAGTAAAGCGGAAAATATCATTAAGTTAGCTCAAGATTTAGTAAGCAGGTATAACGGGGAAGTTCCTCATACCAAGGAAGATTTAGAATCTTTAGCGGGTGTTGGTCCTAAAACAGCTAATGTCGTTTTAGCACTAGGCTTTAATATCCCGGCTTTTCCGGTTGATACCCATGTTAGAAGACTAGCTATTCGGTTAGGTTTTGCTAAACCGGATGCTAATCTAGCTACCATTGAAGCTAAGCTTAAATATTATATTCCTAAGGATAAATGGATTAATTCCCATCACTTACTAATTTTATATGGGCGCAATGTTTGCCTAGCTCGCAATCCGCATTGTGCTACTTGTCAACTTCAAGGTTATTGTAAGGAGTATAAAAATGCTAGTCGATGATGTTGTCAATAAATTAATTGCTAAAAATTATCATATTGCTTGTGCTGAATCCTGTACAGGTGGGCTAGTCGCTGCTAGTCTAGTAGCCGTACCAGGTGTTTCTAGTGTCTTAGATTTAAGCTTGGTTACTTATGCTAATGAGGCTAAAGAACGTTTCCTTGGTGTAGAAGAAGCCGATATCAAAAAGTATGGCGTAGTAAGTGAAGTAGTAGCTAAGGCTATGGCTAAAGGAGTAGCTAATTTAGCCAAGGCGGAAGTAGGTTTAGCTACTTCCGGTATTGCTGGTCCGACGGGGGGAAGTTTAGAAAAGCCAGTTGGTATGGTTTGTTTTGCTATTTTTATTCAAGGTAAAATTTATACTTACACCAAGTATTTTGGTAATATTGGTCGTAATTTAGTTAGAGAAAAGGCTACAGAATTCATTTTAGCCGAGTTAAATAAGCACCTAGATAGCTAGGTGTTTTTTTTGAGCATTATGATTTACATATACCCCCTATGGGTATATAATAACAGGCGAGGTGAAATAATGGAGCACACAAAACGTTCACAAGCAAATAAAGAAGCTATTTTAACGCGTTTAAATCGTATCAGTGGGCAAATAGAGGGTTTAAAAAATATGGTAAATGAAGATAGATACTGTAATGATATTTTAATTCAAATAAGAGCAGTACGTAATTCTTTAAAAAGTTTAGCCAATCTCATTTTAAATGATCATTTGCATCACTGTGTTGTTGATAAAATTCAAAAGGGGGACTTGACTGTTCTCGATGAAATAAGTGAATTATTACGGAGGGAAGAATGAAGGAAAAATTTGCAGTTAAGGGTATGACCTGTGCCGCGTGTCAGGCCCATGTCGATAAAGCTGTGCGTAAGGTTAAGGGAGTAACCGAATGTAATGTTAATCTTCTAGCCAATAACATGGAGGTTACTTATGACGAAAATCTTTGTTCAGCTAGCGATATCAGTAAAGCCGTCAGCAAAGCCGGTTATAAAGCAATAGTGGCTGGGCAAAAGGTAGAAGCTAAAGTAGAGGATAGACCGCTATTAAAACTAATTGTAGCCTTTATCTTTTTAATCGTTTTAATGTATGTTTCGATGGGACATATGATTAATTTGCCACTTCCAAGTTTTATTGCTAGTAGCGGAACTAATTATGCGTTTACCCAATTAATTTTAACTTTACCAATTATTTTTATTTACCGTAATTATTTTATTAGTGGTTATAAAAAATTGTTCAAAGGACCTAATATGGATACCTTAATAGCCATTGGGGCCACCGCAGCTTTAGTTTATGGTTTAGTAGCTATTTATGTGATGGGTGTTGGTTATGCCAATGGAAATTTAGATTTAGTGGCCGAGTACCGGCACAATCTATATTTTGAATCAGCCGGTATGATTTTAACCCTTGTATCTTTAGGCAAGTATTTAGAGGGCTTATCTAAAAAGAAGACAACTAAAGCAATAGAAGAGTTAATGAATTTAGTGCCGCAAACTGCTCGTATTCTTCGCGATAACAGGGAGATTGAAGTTAAGGCTAGTGAAGTTAAGCAAGGTGACATTTTAATAATTAGACAAGGCGAAAAAGTTCCAGTTGATGCCAAAATTATCAAGGGTACTGCTTCTTTAAATGAGGCTAATATTACGGGTGAAAGCTTGCCAAAGGAAAAAAGTGTTGGAGCAAATATCTTTTCTGCCACAACTATTGAAAGTGGGTACCTAGAAGCTGAGGCGACTAAGGTTGGCGAAGATAGCTCGATTTGGCAAATTATTAAACTAGTAGAGGCTGCTAGTGAATCTAAGGCCCCTATTTCTAAACTAGTTGATAAGGTTTCCTTTGTTTTTGTTCCAACGATTATCTTAATTAGTTTAGTAGTTTTGATTACCTTTATTGCTTTACGTTATCCGTTTGCAGATGCTTTCAATTTTGCGATTAGCGTCCTAGTTATAGCTTGCCCTTGTGCCTTAGGTCTAGCGACTCCAGTTGCAATTATGGTAGGAACAGGCAAGGGTGCGAAAAATGGTCTTCTAATTAAGAATGCAGCTGTATTAGAAAATGCGGCTCATATTAAAAAGGTAATTTTAGATAAGACAGGTACCATTACCTATGGTAATCCAGTCGTTACTGATTATACAGGTAGTAGTGAAGTATTAAATGTTTTATACAGTTTAGAAAAGAAATCAGAACATCCACTGGCTAAGGCAATCATTAACTATGGTAGTAGCTTAGGTGCTAAAGAAGTGGAAATTAATGATTTTAAACAAATGCCAGGTCAAGGTATTAGTGGTAGCTATAATGGTACTACCTACTATGCTGGTAATATGGTATTGCTGCAAGAATTAAATTTAGCTAATGCCAATATCAAAAATGAAGTGGCTAATTTAGCGCAAATGGCTAAAACACCATTAATAATAAGTACAGATAAGGAAATATTAGGTCTCATTGCCATTAAGGATGAGGTTAAGCCTTCTAGTATTGAAGCCGTTGCTAAGCTTAAAAAACGTGGCATTGAAGTCATAATGCTAACAGGTGATAATGAAGAAACGGCTAAGGCTATTGCTAAAGAGGTAGGTATTAGTAAAGTTATTGCTGATGTCTTGCCTACAGAAAAGTTAGCAGTCATTCGTAAAGAAAAGATTGATTCCAAGCATTTAGTTGCGATGGTAGGCGATGGAGTTAATGATGCTCCGGCCTTAGCGCAAGCTGATTTAGGTATTGCGATTGGTGGCGGTTCAGATATCGCTATTGATAGTGCGGATATTATTTTAGTAAAAAATGATTTATTAGATGTTATCCGAGTAGTTGAATTATCAAAAAGAATTATGCTAACCATTAAGCTTAATTTATTTTGGGCCTTCATTTATAATATTATTGGGATTTTCTTAGCCTCAGGTATTTTCTATCCGGCTTATGGCATTAAGCTTAATCCGATGATTGCTTCGTTATGTATGTCCTTTTCTAGTGTCTTTGTTGTCTTAAATGCATTAACTATAAATTTATTTAAAATTGGTCAAACACCACAAGAGGAGGTGAAAATGATGGAATATAAACTACAAATTGAAGGTATGAGCTGTATGCATTGTGTAGCCCATGTTAAAGAAGCTTTAAGTAAGGTTAAAGGAGTTAAGAAGGTCGATGTTTCTTTAGAAAACAAAGAGGCCGTTGTTGAAGCAAAAGATAAAACAACAAAAGAAGAATTAATTAAAGCTGTGGAAAATGCTGGTTATAAAGCTCTATAAAGATTGCGATTTAGCAATCTTTTTTTATATTTTTGCTCTTTTTCATATATTTTCTTAAAAAAACAGTAATTTTTGGGTATATATATTATGAGGTGAAAATATATGAACTTAAAAGAAGAAATACAAAAAAGAATTAGAGAGGATAGTACAAATTATGAAACCATTGGAGCGGAGATAAAACGGCACCGTTTAGCCCTATCTAAGACATTACAATCCATCGCCAGTGATGATTGTAGTGTCTCTTATTTATGTAAAATTGAACGTAATCAAGTTAAGCCTAGTCCGCGTTATTTGCGAGAAATTTGCAAAAAGGTCAACATTTCAGAAGATAAGATGAATTACCTTTTAAGTAGTAAGGATTTAGTTGAGGAAGCAGTAAAAATTTATTATTTCAAAAACGATGAAGAAGTTACTAAACATCTAAAATCCTTAGAAGGGTTAGATAATTATCGGATTGAGATTGTACGACTGATCTTTGCCTTAACAACCAATGATATAAGCCAAGCCAGTCAATCAATTAGTAAGGTGTGGCGTTTAATCAGCTCTTTAGCCGATTTTGATTTGATGATTTTTGCTGGTTTTTATGGTGTTTATAAATATTTAACTAAGGAATATGTAGAGGCAGCTGATTATTTAAAATTAGCTTTAGATTTTAATTTTGCGGTTACTTATTTTAAACCGATTATATTACAAAATTTATTTAAGGTTGCTTTAACCACAGGCTCTAAAAATATTTATAAATATTATCAATTGCTAGTCAATGAGAAGAATAATTATGGGGAAAATCTAAATTTAGATGAGACCAATTATGCCATGGCAACCTATTATTTAGTTAATGAAGAAGAAAGTGATTTTCGCCAAATAAAGTTAAAGATAGCTAATAATATATTTAACTATAATCTAGATATCTTATGGTCCCTAAAACGCCAAGAAAAATTAAATGCTGATTTAAATTTAGCTATTATTAGTGATATGACACGGGCTTTTTATCTTTTAACGGGAGATATTTCTAATTATTTAGAAGAGTTAGAAAAGATGAGTATCAGTGCAGAAGTAAAAATTTTATGTAAATATTTATATTATAAAAAGACAGATTTAGATGCCGCTCATGATTTTTTAGTAGAAATCGCCTATCCTTATGTATTGTGGAAGAATTTATTTGGCCTCACAGAATATTTTTTAAGTGAGGTTGCTTCAGAAATTACCCGACCAACTAAATATAAAAAGTTTTACAATATGTATGTAGATATGCTAGATGTTAAAAGGATAGTTGAGCAAATATGAAAAAATGGCTGGGGTTTAGTCTTTGTTTAGGACTTTTTTTACTTAAATATAATGTTTTAGGCGTATCTTGGCATTATGAATGGGAAAACACCTATGTGGAAGTTCCGTTATATGCCAGTTTAAATGCTTATGATGATATTCCACAAGCTAAATTGTATCGCGATGGTGTTTATTTAAATGATGCCAATATCAGTTATAATCGAATAGGTGATTGGCTTTATTACTATAAGGATGTTGATACTACCAAACCAGGGGACTATAAGGTTTGGTATAAAGTTAGTGAAAGTAAATATGTGCCAGGTGACTGTCCAAATTATAAACAATTAATTACTTTTCATGTTTATGATGACATAGCACCGAAAATAACGATTTTACAGCCGGAAATCAATTTGCCCTTAGGTAGTAAAAAGGTTGATTTTAATGAATTTTTTAAAGTATCAGATAATTTAGGTCTTCCGCAGGTTAATGTAAATAGTGATGATGTTGATTATAATCAAATAGGTACCTATTACGTTTATATTGAGGCTCTAGATGCCGCTTTAAATAGCACCAAAGCTAAGTTGACTATTAATATTATTGATAACGCCGGGCCAGTAATTACTTTTTTAGGCAAGGATGATTTAATAATCTTAGAAAAGAATAGCACGACTAACCTAAAGGAATATTTTATGGATTATTTTAAAGCCATAGATAGTATTGATGGCAATGTTACAGGCTCCTTAGAATACAGCTATTTTGCCCCAGACAAACTAGGAGAAACAAGTGTAAATTTTAGTTTTTATGATCAGTATCATAATGAGAGCTCCATGAGGGTGATGGTACGGGTTGTTGATGAAATTAAACCGGTTATTCTTTTAACAACTGATAATTTAAAATTAGATTATAAGACGGTACCTAATGAAGCTTATTATCGGCAATTTATTAAAGAGGCTTATGATGGAATATTTGATAAGGTAGCGGAGGTAGAAATTGACTTTAGTGAAATAGAACAAGCGGTAGGAAATTATAATGTCTATTATAAGTTAGTAGATGATAATGGCAATGAAACAATTAAGAATCTAGTCGTTAATTACCTAACCGATAAGGCCCCAGAAATTAAAACAACAGATGTTAAGCTTAAAGAAGGGGAAACAGTTGACTTTACAAATTATGTCGAAGTTATAGATGACTCTGATCCTAATGTTAAGACTAATCTAAAAATAGATACGACAGACTTTAACAATAAATTGCCTGGTATTTATTATTTGAATGTAACAGTTTTTAATTCTAGTGGTCTTTTTGCTAATACTTATTTAAAGGTCGAGGTAGTAAGTAGTAAAATGGTTATAAATCCGTTAAATATTATTTTAATTATAGCTTTAATAGGCTTGATTGTAGGCTTTGCTATCTATATGCTAGTTAAGTATAAAAAGCGAAAAAAACTACCTAATTTTGAATAAATATGATAGAATTATAGTAAAGGAAGTGAAGGCTAGTGCGCGGATTTTTATATGGGCAAACCGAATATAATATTTTAAGTAATGCCGTAAATTTAACTAAATACGTGGAATTAGCGGCTTCTTTACAATTTGAATATTTATCTATAACTGATAGTAACTTACATGGCTGCTTAAAGTTTTATAATTTATGTTTAAAGCATAATATTAAGCCAATTATAGGTCTTGAGCTAACGATTACAAATAATTTAGAAGAAGATGTTTTTTTATTATATCCTTATAATAATGAAGGTTTAACTAATTTATTTTATATTGAAACTATTAATAAGACAGGAACGTTAGATTTAAATACTTTAAAGGAACATAATGCAGGTGTTTTTTTTGTTTTAGTAGCTAGTAAATCTTTCTTAACTAAAAGCCTAGTTTCCTTGCCTGAGGAAGCCCTTGAAAAATTAGCCTATTACAAAAATTGTTTTACTCGATTTTATGTAGGCGTTAGTCAACAAAATCCTAATTTAGCTAAACTTAATTTAGCTGCGGTAGCTTTAGCTCGAAATTTAGGAATCTTAAGTGTTTATCTCCATCAATTAAAATATTTAATTAAAGAAGACAAGATAGTTTATGACTTATTAAAGGCAATCGATAATAAGGTTGATAATGATAGTGGTGATTATACCTTTTTTAATCCAAGTTCTGACTTTCAATATAATAATTATGAATTATTTCAAAATACGGATAACTTAGTTAGTGAGATTAACTATACTATAACTAAAAAAGAAGTCTTACCAAAATACCCATTTACGAATAACCCAGCCTTGTATTTAGAACAATTAGCCAATAAAGGCTTAGCTAAGCGCTTATTAAATAAAAATGTTGATAAATCACTTTATCAAGAACGCTTAAACTATGAACTATCTATCATTAAAAAAATGCATTATGAAGATTATTTTCTCATAGTGTGGGATTTTATTAAGTGGGCTAAAAAACGACATATTTTTGTAGGTCCTGGTAGGGGTAGTGCCGCCTCAAGCTTGGTAGCCTATGCCTTAGGTATAACGGAAGTGTGCCCTCTAGACTACAATCTGTTATTTGAACGCTTCTTGAATCCAGAGCGGATTAGTATGCCAGATATTGATACCGATTTTCCCGATAATTATCGTGATGATGTTATTAATTATGTCAAAGAAACTTATGGAGCTTATCATGTGGCAAGTATTACGACGTTTGGTACATTTTCTTATAAGAGTAGCTTACGTGATGTGGCAAGGATATATAAGATTGACGAGAAAAGAATTAAGGAATTAGCCAATTTATTAGCTAAAAATAGTTTAGATGACTTACTAGCCATGTACGAATATCAAAAAGATATTTATGATATTCTTTATATCATTAAGCAATTAGATGGTTTACCACGCAATACCTCAACTCATGCGGCTGGTATCATTATGGCAGGCTGTAATTTGTATGATGTCATTCCTTTACAAAAAGGGCTTAATGGCTTAAATCAAACGGAATTAGAGTATGATGATTTAAAGCAACTAGGTCTTTTAAAAATGGACTTTTTAGGTATTAGAAATTTAACAATTATTGCCAATATTTTAGAGGAAGCTAAAATATCAACTTATGATTTTCGAAATATTTCCTTATTAGACCCTAAGGTTTATACCTTACTTAGTCGGGCTGACACATTAGGACTATTTCAATTGGAGTCAGCGGGAATTAGAAGGGTTTTGTTAAAGCTTAAGCCAACTAAATTTACGGATTTAGTGGCAGTTTTAGCTCTGTACCGCCCTGGTCCGATGGATAATATAGATGAGTTTATTGCTAGAAGACATGGGAAAGCCTTTACCTATTTACACCCAGATTTAGAACCAATCTTAAAAGAAACATATGGGATTATTGTTTATCAGGAACAAATTATTTTAATTGCCACGAAGTTTGCTGGCTATAGTTTAGGAAAGGCCGATGTTTTAAGACGGGCTATTTCGGATAAGGATTTATCGAAAATGGAAGCTTTACGTAGTGATTTTGTTGTCTCAGCAACTAAACGAGGTTATGTAGCTAGCTTAGCCGAAACTATCTTTGACTTAATAGTTAAATTTGCCAACTATGGTTTTAATAAGGCCCATAGTGTGGCTTACGCGTTAGTTAGCTATGAAATGGCCTATTTAAAGACCCATTATTTTGGTCCATTTATGGCTAATATTTTAAATAATGTCATTGGGGCTACAGAAACTTTGGCTAGCTATATTAAATATGCTAAAAGTCATTCCTTGCAGGTTGTGGGGCCTAATATCAATATATCAACTACAAAGTTTGTCTATCAAAATAATTGGTTATATTTACCCCTAACCTGCGTAAGTGGAATTGGTTTGCAAATAGCTTCAAAAATTATAGCTGAACGCACAAAAAAATCATTTACCAGTTATCAAGATTTTATCATGCGTCTAAATCTTCCAGAATCTCAGGTGGCTAGTTTAATATATGCGGGAGCCTTTAGCGATTTTAAAAGGCCAGTAAAAGAATTGATTGAACATAAAACCGCTCAAGCCACATTAATTGATAGTTTACTTGGTAATGATTTAATTAAAGATAATTCTGAATATCCAGAAGATATTTTGATAGCTAAGGAAAAAGAAGTTTTAGGTTTTAATTTAAGCTATGATCCAACTAAAAAGATTAAGGCCTTGCGACTTAAAAATAATAAGCTGGCTCTAAAGCAAGTAAAACTAAATCAAAATATGGTAGGTGTCGTTAAGTTTAGTGACTTGACTGAACAAAAGACCAAAAGTAAAGGAGTTCTTTTAAAAGGTATAATGTATGATGATACAGCTGAATTACCATTTGTTATCTTTAGTGATTTGTATCAAGAAATTAAATCAATAATCAATCAAAAAGATATCTTTTTAGTTGGTTTTAACTATAAAGGTAATAAAGATTTTGCTCCTACAGCCAATATAAGCTTTATTAAATTAATTGAGAATTAAATTGTTTTTTCAGCAAAATTTATTTGACATTAGATAGCTAATGTTATATAATAAATTTTGCTTGCGGGTATGGCGAAATTGGTAGACGCGCTAGGCTTAGAACCTAGTGCCCCCGGCGTGCAGGTTCGAGTCCTGTTACCCGCACCATCATTGTAGTTATATTTTGATACAATCTGCTGTATCGAAATTAAACATAGAAGTGCCGATAATAAGGCGCTTTTTTTGTTTCTAATCGTTCTTCTTGTGATTTAGGTCACTTTTAAAGCTTAAAATTTATAGTTTTTACCCACTTGCTCAACGATTAGGGGACTAGATAAACGTTTATCCCACTAGAGAAACGAAAAAGTCCGAAACAGGAGATAAACGATTATTCGAAACACTAAATTAACAATTTAGACTACTTTACTTGTATCGATGATATTATGAGTAGGCTATTGCCTTTTAATTTTTGATGAATATTTAGTTTCTTTTCTATGCTTATTACCATTTTCATCTTCAATAACATTAGAACGTCTTTTTCTTTCTTCCTGCACTTTATTAAATAGCTCAGTGGGAATTATAAAAGGATGAGCTTCAGTGAACTTATACATGCTATGCTCACCGTTATTGATATATCTTTTCTTATCCTTGGTATATGTTTTAAAGACAGTAGAAGTGCCGATATATTTTTGTTAGTTAAGATATTTTCAATGTTTCTTTTACTCCATTTATCTTTGCCTGATGGAGAAGGAATATGAGATGCTTCAAGTTGTTTAATTATTCCTACAATACTATTACCTGAAAGATAAAGATTATAAATATCAGTAACAATAGTAGCCTCAGTAGGTTCTATTTCTAGAACCCCATCCTTATTTCTTTTATAGCCATAACAGGCTTTCGTATATAGTTTAGAAGTTCCATCTTTTAATCTTTTTTCAATACCCCATAAGACATTCTCACTTCTATTTTTATTTTCATTTTCAGCATAAGCGGATAGAAAACTAAGAAGAAGCTCACTATCCATTGTAGAAGTATTGATATGTTCTTCATCAAAAACGATCCCTATTTTGTGTTCCTTTAGAAGTCTAGTTGCTCTTAATATTTCTTCAACATTCCTACCAAACCTAGAGATACTTTTAGTAAAGACAAGATCAAACTTATTATTTTCAGCATCACTTAGCATCCTTTGATATTCACTTCGTTGTTCTTTATTAGCTCCACTTTTAAAATCAAGATAAACATCTACTAAGTGATAACGATAATTCTTACTTATCATCTGAACAAAATAAGATACTTGATTAGATGCGCTTCTAAGTTGTTCTTCAGTTGGAGTAGATACTCTTACATAAATAACCACATAAATATAAGGCTTTGGTAAAGTTGGAATAGGTGCTATGACTCTTACTTTCTTATCTGGCATATTATCACCTCAAAACATACATTTTAGCCTACTTTAGTCAGTGCTAACTCGTATAAAATTATATTTTAAAAGTGCTAAAAACACAATAAATATGAAGTGTTCTATCCTTGTTTGAATTTAAGTCGTTAATATTTTGCCTACTTTTATAAAATTATTTTGTCGGTGTTAATGACGGTGTATATTGAAAATTTGTCGCACAAGTGTTAATATTTCATTGGTGATAAATATGGATTTATATGAATCAAATAAAATTGAATTCAAAGTTAAATTTACTGATCAAATAGTTAAAGAGTTGGTTGCTTTTCTTAACACAGATGGTGGACAAATCTTTGTTGGCATTAACGACCATGGTGAAGTTGTAGGTGCCAGTGAAATTGATAAAACATTAAGAAATATTTCTGATGTTATCAGTAGCCAAATTGAGCCTTCTCCTTTAGAACTAATTAGTTGTGAGATAAAAACTATGGAAGGACTTCCGGTTATTGTTATTAATATTAAAAGGGGAAGTGCTCCTATTTATTGCATCAAGAAATATGGCTTTTCTAGTTTAGGATGTCCTATTAGAGTTGGTTCTACTTGTAGAGAAATGACACAAGAACAAATAAATAATAGATATAAAATGCGTTTTTTTAATGATGACTTATTAGTTAGCTCTCCTACTAATTTACGTGAACTTTCATTTTTGACACTTAAAAATTATTACTCAGATATGGGTTATAAGCTAAATGACAACACTTTTGAGACTAATTTAAAGTTAATCAATGATAAAGGTCAATATAACATGATGGCTGAACTATTGTCTGACGATAGCCGATTCTCATTTATATTTGTTAAATTTGAAGGCAAAAATAAAGCTTCACTTTCTCAAAGAAGTAATTATGGTAATAAATCTATTTTATTTGCTTATGAACAAATGATGAACCGACTTCAAGCTGAAAATATCTGTATTTCAGATACTACCATTAGACCAAGACAAGATAAGTATTTATTTGGCTATGATAGCGTTAATGAAGCAGTAGTTAATGCGATTGTACATAATGATTGGAGTATTTCAGAACCACAAATTTCATTTTTTAGTAATAGATTAGAAATCTTATCTCATGGTGGATTGCCTCATAATTTATCTATTAGCGAGTTCTTTGCTGGAATTAGTAAACCTAGAAACTTAGCATTAATGAAAATATTTTCTGATTTAGATATAGTTGATCATACCGGACATGGTATTCCTACAATCGTTGAACGTTATGGTAAAGATGTTTTTAACATTAATGATAACTATATTCTAATCACAATTCCATTTGATGAAGAAGTTGCGAATAAGGTTAATGTCGGTGTAAATGTCGGTGTAAATGTCGGTGTAAACGAAACAGAAAAAACGATTCTAGAAGAACTTTTAAAGAATCCGACATTAACTGCAGATAGGCTTTCTTTAATTATTAAAAAGAGCAAGAGAACTATTGAACGTTACTTAAAAGCATTACAAGATAAAGGGTATCTTGAAAGAAGTGGTTCAGATAAGACGGGGGTATGGAAAATAATAAAATAGCCTACTCTACTCACTATTTATTCATTAAGAATTAAGATTTAAAAATGTTAAAAACATAATAATTATCGATATTTTTAATAATTAGATTTAAAATTTCAGCTTTTGCCTATTCACTACATGTTTAGTGGATAAAAATGCTGTCCACTGCAAAAACCATGAAAAAGTAATTTTTTGAAGGCATTTTGTTAAATCTAATGATATAATA
>CALUXJ010000030.1 GCA_944324725.1 uncultured Acholeplasmatales bacterium | reverse complement strand
TTAATTTGTATTTTAAGGGCAAAAGAAAAAAGAGTGGAAATTAATCCGATAAAATTCGAATTATTTCACACTCCCTATTTTTATAATATATTTTTAATTTCTAATACATTGCTAAAATTATAATCTCCAACACCATGTAAAGCAGCATCACCTACCGCAACTGCTTTAATATTAGCATTATGACTAGCTTCAACACCTGCCACTGCATCCTCTACTACTAGACATTCCGTATTAGCCAAATTTAAACCCTTTTGGGCTTTTAAAAAGACTTCCGGGTCTGGTTTAGTGTGACTTATCATGGTTCCATCAACTATGACATCAAAACAATCAGATAAACCAATTCGTTCTAGTATAAGCATTGTATTTTTGCTAGAAGAACCAATAGCCTTTTTAATACAATTAATTGTTAAATAATTTAGCAGTTCTTTAACACCTGGTAAAATATCTTTAGGTGTAATGTTAACTAAACTCTTGCGATAAATTTGGTTTTTATATTCTAGCATTTCATTAATTTCAGCTTCTGAATATTCTTTGCTTGCTCTTTCTAAGATAATATTAAGACTCTCTCTACGTGAAACACCCCGTAAACGATTGTTTATTTGTTCATCAAAAAAAATATTTTCGCGATCAGCTAATTGTTTCCAAGCGGCGTAATGATATTTATCAGTAGAGACAATTACCCCGTCTAAATCAAATATAATACCCTTTATCATAATCTTGTATCCCACTTTCCGCAAAAAGCATCAACTGGACTTTGTCCTTTAAACTGGCTTTTACCTAAAAGTTTATCCACTAAAGCATCTAAGACTACATCACTGGAGCCATAAGTATTAATATATGTTTTAACTCTTGGAGCATCTAACAAATGATACGGATTTTCTAAAGATATAAAAATAGTTGGTACACTAGTCATATAAATAGGTACGTTAGCCCCCATTGGTTCACACCACTCAATTCTAACCACAGTTTGATTAGACTTAGTAGCTAAATTGGCACTATAAATAATCAAATCATAATTTTGTTCAATTTCTTCAGCTGATCCCATAGTACCCTCAAAGCCTGGCTTTGGTTTAAATAAGGTTACTGAAAAACCTGCCTTTTCTAAACGTTCTAATAAACGCATATTAGCACCGACAGCTACACTAAAGCCCATATTGCCTGCGCTAGATTCTAAGCTATAAAATAAGACTCTTTTATATTTAGCTGGACTAATTGGTAAAATAGTTTCCTTATTTTTAACTAGGGTAATTGATTTATCAGCAATAATACTAGCTAAAGCCTGATTTTCTGGAGAACCTACCACTTCATCAATTTTAGCATAAGCAGGTAAATTACTCTTCTTATGAAGGCCTAAACTAGCCTTTAAAGCTAAAATTTTAGTGAGAGCCTCATCTAAACGACTAGGGGTAATAACACCACTATTATAGCCTTCCTCCATATATCTAAAGTCTTCTTCTAAATTTTTAGTAAATAAAAACATATCACAGCCAGCAGCAATCGTCAGTGGCACTAATTTACGGCGTGGTAAAGCCATATTTAAACCAGCCATAGTTGTTGAGTCTGTAATGACTAATCCCTTAAATCCTAGTTGCTCTTTTAATAATTTAGTTACAAGTTCATAAGAAATACTTGCTGGTAAAATATCTTCATCTTTAATGTTTGGATTATATTTTTTTGTGTAGGCTGGTTGCAAAATATGACCAACCATAATAGTTTTAACACCAGCCTCAATCATAGCCTGATAAACTACACCATATGTTTTATCCCATTCTTCTACACTTAAGCTATTAACACTTGAAACTAAATGTTGATCCCTTTCATCTACTCCATCACCTGGGAAATGCTTTGCACAAGCAGCCATTTGATAATTTTGTAAGGCCTTAATGTATTCTACCCCACAATTTTTAACAAGCTCAACATTAGAGCCAAAGGTTCTAGTATTCGTAATTGGATTACGAAAATTCATATCAATATCAACAATTGGAGCAAATGACCAGTTAACTCCTAAAACACTGCCTTCACTACCACAAACCTTACCTAAAGCATAAGCTGATTTAGGGTCGTTAGTAGCCGCAATAGCCATTTCACTACCAACCTTCGTACCACTCAAACAAACTCCAGCCCCACCAGCTTCTAGATTTGCCGAAATTAACATCGGAATTTTACTTTCCTTTTGCAAGACTTCTACTGTTTTACACATTTCGTCTTTAGGCATAACACGGCACATAATACCACCAATTTTTAAGTCAGTTGCCAAAAACTTTAAATAATTATCATCAGCAGAATAAGCAATTAAACAAAACAATTGACTGATTTTTTCTTTAGTTGTCATACTAGCTTTGGTTTTTTCAACCCATGCTACATCTTCTTCCGTTAAATAAAACGGTGCTTTACGTAAATCATTCATTTTAACATTCCTTTCCTTTATGTCTTAATTATATCCCTTAAATTCGTTCATTCTATGGCGATTATTACTCTATTTTAAGGATAATTTACTTGAAGATTTTCAAAGCAAAGGCAATTAAATGAGGAATATATATTAATATTATTACTAATAAATATACTAAAATATTAATAATTGACTATTAAAAATATTAATAGTATTATTTTATTGAGGTGTTAACATGTTGGAGAAAAAAATACTCATAAATAGGAGCTTTGAATTACCAATTGAACTATCTATTGACACTGCTACCACTCAAGATTTAACTTGGCATAAGGACATGGCTATTTTGTTAGTTTTAGATGGTCAATTAGATTTAATTGTTGATGATGAGCACTATTTATTAAAACCTGATGATATTATAGTTATTAATGCTAAATCTATCTACGAATTACAAGGTAATCCTAAGGCTACTTATCTAGCTCTTTTAATTGATTTAACTATTTTCCCTGGCAAAGAAAATCTAATCTTTCACTGCAATAGCTCTACTGATCAAAATAGAGGAATTTATAGTCCTTTAAAACGAATTTTGGCAGAGCTCGTTAAGCTTAACAGTGTAAATAGAGAAGAAAACATTTATTTTTCTTATTCTTTAGTTTACGCTTTAATTTATGAATTAATCTATAATTTTAAAGCTTTGACTAAACAGGTAGGTAATAAAATCAATAACCGTTTATTAGCCATTGTTTCTTATTTAGAGGCTAATTATCAAAAAGGCCTCACCCTAAAGGAATTAGCTAGCCATTTTCATTTAAGTATTCCTTATCTTTCTGCCTTCTTTAAAACTTACTTGGGGCAAAATTTCCAGGCTTATTATAATAATCTACGTTTAAATGCCGCCCTCAAGGAAATGCTTTTTACTGACAATTCCCTCGAGGCCATTGCCCACAATTCTGGTTTTACTAATCTAAAGTATTTTACTCAAATTTTTAAAGAAAAATATCAGCAATTACCTAGTATTTACCGCAAAAACTATCAAAGCTTAAATCAAACAACCAATTATTCTACTTTTGCTGGTACCAATTATTTAAGCCTACTAGCCCAATATTTGCCAACTAGTCCAAACGAGTCCCTAACAACTAGTAACCTAAATATTGTTAAAGAAATTGACGTACAAGACATTGATTTTACTATGAAGGGAAGCCAATTAACTCATAACTATAAAACCTTTATCAGTGTCGGTAGAGCTAAAGAGTTACTTTATAAAGATGTTCAAACTATGCTAACTGAATTGCAAGCTACCATGCATTATAAATATATTAAATTTCATGGTCTTTTAGCGGATGATATGTTAATTTATAGTGAAGATGCAGCTGGTAATCCCCACTATAGTTTCTTATATTTAGATAAAATAGTTGATTTTTTACTAAGTATAAAGCTAAAGCCACTCTTAGAATTCTCTTTTATGCCATCTGCTCTAGCTAGTGATAAAAGCCGGGTGGTTTATGCTAGTCCTTATAACACCAGCATGCCAAAAGATATTCATAAATGGGATGATTTAATATCAGCTATTGTCAATCATCTCATCAAACGTTATACACTTGAAGAAGTCAAAACTTGGCTTTTTTGTGTGTGGAATGAACCAGACACTCCAGAAACTATTTTTGGCTTTAGTAATTATACCGATTTCTTCTACTTGTATGAGCATACCTATAAGGCAGTAAAGAAAATTAATCATAATTTACAATTTGGTAGTCCTTCCTTATTATCTTTAGTTACTAAAAATTATAGTTGGTTTAAAAATTTTATAGACTATACCAAAAAAACCGCTACAATGCCCGATTTTTTAAATTTTCATTATTATGACAATGATTTTAGCGACTTAAAAAATTCTCAATCTAAGCCAGCCGAACCAGCTACTAACAAATTAAATAGTGATGAAAATTCCTTTAGTAATTTTATTAAGGATACTAAAAGTTTTTTAGCTACAATCAATTTAGACAAACTACCTCTTTATTTAACGGAATGGAATCTAACCGTTTCCCACCGTAATCTTTTAAACGATACCTGCTTCAAATCCTGTTATTTATTAAAAAATTTATTAGAAAATTATGATGAGTTGGCAAGTTTCGGTTATTGGGTTTTAACTGATTTGTTAGAGGAACTTTACCCAAGTAATGAAGAGTTTCATGGTGGTCTAGGTCTTTATACCTATAATGGTATCAAAAAGCCTCACTTCTATGCTTTTAGCTTTTTACCTGCTCTTAAAAATAAACTTCTCAAAAAAGATAAAGGTTATTTCATCACTAAGGATAATAATAGCCTCGTTTTAATTATTTATAACTATGTTCACTTCAATCATTTATTTGCCCAAGGTGAAGCCTTTGATATGACCTTCACTAAACGTTATACTCCTTTTAATGAAATTGGAAAAATGCATATTCAACTAGCCTTTACTAATTGTCCGACCAAAGGTTACCTTTATACTGAAACTACTATTAATACTAAGGCTGGCTCAGCTTTTGATGAATGGGTTAGAATGGGCGCTTTACCACTCACAAAGACAGATATTACCTATTTAAAACAAAAGTCTTTACCACAAGTAAAAAAACAATACTATGCTAATAATGAAAAAAGCCTTACCTTTAGTTGGGATTTAGATCCTCTTGAGGTAAGACTTATCGAAATCAATTTTAACCCTAGTTGATATTGATACCTTCACTTTGTTTAATTGACCAAATATCACCTATTTCGTCTTTAATATTTTCATCAATAGTATAACTAAAATTAGTAAAGTTAATATTTTTTACATATCTTATGTAGCAAACATTAAATGCTTCTTCTAGCATTTCATATTTGTAATATGGTCTAAAATCGTGAATATTTTTAGGCCATTTTGTTTTGTTTGTTAAATGAAGATAAATATTATCTAGGGAAATATCTGAAATATTATAAAGACTATCTTCTTCTCCATAAATACATATTCCATTTTCTGAATAACAATTAATATTTTGAAATACTAAATTTTTGATATGACCAATTTTGGTATCACCAAAACGTTTTAAAGCTGTAATATTAATTGGCTCACCCGCTCCCCACCAATGAATTTTAGAAAAACAACGATTATCAATGTTAATATTGCTAAACAAACAGTTTTCAATACTGCCTTCATCCCGTAGTTGAATAGAAATACCCCGATTGGTATTATGAATATTACAATTAGCTACTATAATATTTTTGAAGTCATCACAACTCTCCGTACCAAATTTTATGGCAGCTGAGGTAGAAATAATATCACAGTTAGTGACGGAAATATTATAAGACGGACCATATTCCTTAGCCCCTTCCGTATTCTTAAAGACAATACCGTCATCTGCAGCTTGAATGTAGCAATTAGATATCCTAACATCTTTACAATGATCTGGATCAATACCATCGCAATTAGTTAATAATAAATTATTTAGGATACGTATCCCATCTACTAAAACATCTTGACAGCCAACTAAATGGAGTGTCCAAAAGGCACTCTTAGTCAAGGTTACATCCCGAATAGTTAAATGCTTTATATCCTCTAAATAAAGTAATGGCATCCGTGGATAAAAGCGCCCATCTATTTGATATTTTGATTGCTTACCATAAAAGATTTCCTCATTGCCATCTATTTTACCAAAACCCGTAATAGAAATATTACTAGCCCCTTTAGCATAAATAAAATATAGAAAAGGGCGTCCATTATAGTCACATTTCTGATAGGAAGGGATACTTAAAGTTTCATCATAATCAATTGGGAGATTAAACAAATTAAAATCAGCTAGGTTAGAACTAGCCTTAATAGTAGCTCCCATTTCTAAATAAAGTTCAACATTACTTTTTAATACTAAACTTGAACAAATATATGTCTTACCACCGTCTATGACAACTCTACCCCCACCAGCCGCATGACAGTTATCAATAGCCTGTTGAATGGCAAAAGTATCATTAGTAAGTCCATCACCACAAGCCTTAAAATCACTAATTCTATAATCCATTTTTTCTTCTCCTTTGCTAGGTTAATTATAAACTAATTTATCTGAAAAGACTATAAAAAAAACAGGTGTAGGGGAAACACCTGTTTTAAATTGAGGATAAGATAATATGAGAAAAAGTTTTATCTTATTATAATTCTTTGGTTAAAGTTGCTAAAACAGCACCTTCACCAGCAATTAAACTTAAGAAATAATTTTCGATTTTAACTTTTAGAGGGGTTTTAGTTAAATCTGTACCAAATATTTCTTTGTTGCTCAAAATAGAGCTTAAGTCAACTGCTTTATCACCAATCTTAACTTGACTTAAAGCTTGTTTTAAATCATTTAACATTGGGTCGCTACTTAATTCCATAGCTTCTAACTTATCATTGACACCAAGTAAATATCTTAACCAACCAGCGATTGCTAGAGGAATATATTTTAGAGAGCCTAAATCTAATTTGTCATCCTTTAAGTAAGCTTTAATAGTTTCACCATATCTTACAGGAATCTTTTGACTAGTATCAGTAGCTATTCTCCAAGGGGTATCTGGAATAGCCTTGTTAGGTAATCTTTCTTCTAGAACTTCTTTTAAGAAGTCAGCTGGTTTGATAATTTTTGGATCAACAACAACCTTCATTCCTTCTGCACCGATACCATTAACTAGTTTAACTAATAATGGGTTAGCCATTTCAGAAGCGATGCTTGGATAATTCAGTAAACAACCATATACGGCTAAAGCTGTATGTAATGGGTTTAGACAAGTTGTAACCTTCATGGTCTCAACTTTATTTACTGTAGCACGATCAGTTAAATATACACCGACTTTTTCAAGAGGTGGACGACCGTTAGGGAACTTATCTTCAACAACAAGATACTCAGCTGTTTCACAGTTAACATATGGAGCAATATAGGTATGTCTTGAAGTTGTAATAGGATTCATATTAGAAAAACCTAATTTTTCAATAGCTTCTTCAACTTCCTTAGCTGGACGTGGAGTGATTTTATCAATCATTGTCCATGGGAAAGTTACCTTGCTTTCATCTGTTAAATAGCTCATAAAGCCTGCATCAACTAGGCCATTAGCTTCCCAATGTTTTACAACATCAAGAACACTGCTTTCTAGCTTTTCACCATTATGTGAGCAGTTATCCATACTTACTACAGCAATAGGTAATTGACCAGCTTGATATCTATCATATAATAATGATGCAACTACGCTCATAGCGTGTTTACCTTTAGTAGGACCATTCTTGAAGTCCTCTTCTACTAAAGCTGTGTAATTACCATTAATGTCCTTCAAACCATATCCCTTTTCAGTAATAGTGAAAGAAATGAATTGAAGACTTGGATTAGTAAATATTTCCTTTAATCTAGCATAATTACTAGCCGGTACTCCTTCACAAATACTAGCAGAAACAGTATATTCCGGAGCCTTAGTAGCACTTAAACTTGCTATTAAGGTTAAATTATCACATTTATCATAGATATTTGTAATAATCTCATAGTCAAAGGTTTCACTTGCGATGACACCCTTATTTGTTAAACCTTTGTTTAACATGTCGTTTGCTAAACGGGCAATATAACCTCTAAAGATGTTACCTGCACCAAAGTGTAACCAAACTGGGTTAGCTTTAGTGTCTTGCCATACCTTAGCTACATCATAGCTTGGATAATTAACTCCAGCAAGATGCTCTTTTAAACATTCCTTGTTTAAATCCATTTTGTTTTCATCCCTTCTAATTACTATATCGAAAAGCGCTTTTCGATACTATTTATATTATAAAACTATTTTTTAAAATATACAAGCTAAAAAAGAAGAATTTTCATTCTTCTTAGTTTAGTGGTTATTAGTAACATTCTTCTAAAATACTTAAAATTTCTTCTTTAGTTAAAATCTTATAACCTGAAGTTTCAATATCGCAGGAATTAGCAATTAAAGGAAGCATTTCTTTAGTAGCTCCTAAATCCCGTAATCTTGTTACCATATGAGAATCCTTAATAAAGTTAGATAAAGCCTCAATGCCTGCTAAAGCTAATTCTTCTTCCGTCTTATTAGTTTCATCAATATACCATACTTCTCTAGCAAAACGAGCAAATTTAGCTAAGCCATAACGATAAATGTGCTTATAATAAGGAATAGAAATAGCAGCTAGTCCCATACCATGAGCACAATCAGTATAAGCTCCTAATTGATGTTCAATAGAGTGAACTTCCCAATCTTGTGTTTTGCTCATTCCAACTAAGGTATTTAAGGCTAGGGTTGAAGCCCACATCAAATTACTTCTAGCCTCATAATCCTGAGGATTAATTATGGCTTTCTTTGTACTGCTAATTACACTTTTTAAAAGTCCCTCTATTAAATAATCTGAAACATTTTCATCAGTACCGGAAAAATATTGTTCCATTAAATGACTCATGATATCAAAAATACCACTAAGCATTTGATATTGTGGAACACTATAAGTATAGGTAGGGTCTAAAATAGAAAACTTAGGATAAACCTTAGCCTCAAAAACATGACCTTTTTTAAGTTTTGCCTCTTCATTAGTAATAACTGAACCACCATTCATTTCGCTACCAGTTCCTACCATGGTTAAAATACTAGCAACGGGAACCACTTGAGAGTCAACTGGCTTTCCTTCTATCCAATATTTTTCCCAAGCATTAGTAGTATAAGCTGAAGCACTAACACCTTTAGCTAAATCAATAACTGAGCCACCACCGACAGCTAAGATTAGGTCAATCTTATTTTCATTAACTAACCGAACGCCTTCTAATAGTTTATTATAGGTAGGGTTAGGCATAATGCCACCAAATAAAACTACCTTTTTGCCAGCCTTTTGCAAAATATCTATAACCTTGTCATAAAGACCTATTCTTTTAATAGAACCGCCACCAAAGGCTAGTAAAATATTAGAACCATAATTTTTTAATTCGACTTCTAAATTGCTAATAGAACCCTCTCCAAAATAAATTTTAGTAGGATTATAATAATTAAAGTTATATTTCATTTTGTTTCTCCTTATCTAGTAGAAAATAAATTAGAATAATAAAACTACAAGTTTTTTATCTAGCTAATCTTATTATAGTATTATTTTAAAAAATGTCCAATATTACAATAATATAACAAGGGCAAGAAAGCATATAAATATAAAAAGATTAAATCAAGAACAAATCTAAACAATTGATTTAAAGCTTTTTACATAATCAACATCTATTCTTTTAAATCAAATATAAAATTATTGTTTTTAATTGTTATAAATATATTTTTTTCTAATGAAAACATCTTGATTTTGTTTAAAAACAATTTTAAGGTCCTAGATTCATTAAATGGTTGTTATTCTTTAATTATTTTATTTGTCTACTTTGGAGATATCATATCATATTTCACACCTTTTTTATGATTATTTTTCTTTTTTGTATATATCATCTATATTTAGAAGAATATACTCACTATTTTCAAACGAAAAGCCGTTTTTGGCAATAAAACCATATTTATAGCACTCAAGTCCGGTTTGCTTAACCTGTTCTATTTCTTTTAAAATGTCAGACAATTTTAATTTATGATTAATAAACTTAACCTCATAAAAAATATAACCTAATTCATCTAACGTAACAATATCAAATTCACCATTCGTTTTATTTTTAGCATCATCATAATAATACTTTCCTAATTCAAAAAACGGCGGGTTGATATTTCCTTTTATATTTTCTTTTACCAAATACTGCTTAACTATTTCTTCAAATTTATGAGGAACGTACTTTGTTTCAAAATCTTGTTTAATAAATTTATTGAAAAAAACATTTGATTCTAAAAGTTTCAATTTTGACTTATTCGGATAAATATATTTATAATAAAAATCCGATAAATTATCTGAAATATAATAACTAATCTTTTTGCGATTATTACTATCATTTATAGGTGATATCTTCATTACCACCCCCATGTCAATTAATTTATCTAGCACATCTACTAAAGTTGGACCACTTGAAACATGTGAATTATCTAATATATCTTTGAATTTTTTATATCCTTTAGCAAGTGTTTCAAAAACTTGATTTGCATTATTAATTTTAGTCATTTGACCATATAAAAAACTTGATATTTCATTTTCTAATCTAGCTCCATCTGAAGCTATCAAATGAATTATGTTCTCTTCAACTGTTTTTTTAGTATTAATCAAACGATTATAATAAGGTATACCACCAAAGACACTATATATTTTAACCTTATCTTCTAAACTATAGTCATCATAAAACAATTGCGATTCATAATAGTTCATCGGTTTAAGTTCTAAGATATAATCAAATCTACCATATAGAGGATTATCATGTTCAACTAAAGATTTCATAATATCAATATAAGAACCACATAGTATCAATTTTATTTTTGACTCACTTCTATTTTCATCAACTAATTTTTGAATAATACTATCTATTCCTTTAACAACTTCTCTTAAATACGGATATTCATCTAAAACTAAAATAAATTCTTCTTTATATGCTATTTTAAATAAATAAGTTAATACTTTTTCTATATCATCATTTTGATATGGTATGCCAAATTGTTCCTCAATTAATTCACAAATACTTAATGCATTATTAGTAGAAGTTGTTTGCTTGCATTCGAAATATATATTTTTTTTGTTCGTTTCTTGTAAACAATGGTTAATTAATTCACTTTTGCCAACTCTTCTGCGTCCATATATAAGACATGTTTGCATTGAATTTTCTGCCAAAATATTTAGTATTTTTTTTTTTTTTTTATTTCTTCTTTTATAAATTATATTACCAACCTATTTTAAGTTTAGCATATTCTAAATTATGTTTCAAGTTTTATTCGAATAAAACCGAATCAATTTAAACCGAATAAAAAGTATAAATTAAGCTACTTATCTTTTTAGATTGTAGTATTTTTTTACTTACGATAATATAAAAAAAGAAGAAACTCTAATTGCAGCTTGAGTTTCTTCCAAATAGTAGTGCAATTCTTCGGAATTAAGTTACATATAACTATTAAAAAGCACTACAAACGAATTATAACTTAATATACATATATTATCAATATACACGTTCTTCTTTTTTTGGCTAGAACTTTGTAAAGTCAAATTACTATTGGAGCACAATTCTTTTTAAATGACAAAAAAGTATGTACATTTATCCAATAAAAAGCTGGAAAATGATAATTCTATGCATAAAAAAATGCATGAAAGAGCAACGTCTCTCTCATGCAAAAATTAAGCTTTTTAAAAACCTGGAAAATTTTTTTGGCTTAATTACAATCAAAATATGGCAGGACTAGCTGGATTCGAACCAGCGCATGAGGGAGTCAAAGTCTTTTAACCTATTTTTCTACTCTCTACATTATCCTCGATATTAAATTAGTCTTCTATAGTTCAATCAACTATAGCAATTTTATTTTAATACTTCAATTAACCGTTTGTCAAGACTTTTTTATAGAAAGGAATGTATTATGATTTTTTTAAGTAAAAATATATTATTTTTAAAAAAATTCGGTTTAACTGCTTATAAAATAGAAAAAGAAACAGGAATACCACAAAGCACAATATCATACATAATTCATAGTAAAAACAATAATATTGAACTAAAAACATTAGAAAAACTTTTCTATTATTATAAGAAAAATCTAAACCTAAAATTAGAAGATTTACTATTCACAGATATAGAAAAAGAATTAAATTTATAATTTTCCAAAATTTTGGAAAAAATAAGGATGTTAGATTTTTCTAACATCCTTATTAAAATTATATATTACTAACTATAGCACCAGTAATACAAATTATAGCCAACACTAAAACTATTAAACCTAAAATTTTAGTACTAATTCTGTATGTTGGTTCCTTCTTCTTTTTTAATAAAATAGATTCAATAGCATTATTTGTTAAAAATTCCTAATATAATTAAGAATAATACAATCCCCAAAACAATCAAACCTAAAATTTTAGTACTAGTTCTGTATGTTGGTTCCTTCTTCTTTTTTTTATTAATATTATCGAGATTTTGCACTATTTTTTTCACTCCTTTTTACTTTTCTATCATCCAAAAAATGTGAAATAAACCAATAGACTATTACAGCAATAATCCAAAATAACCCATTGCCAAAAATTTCTAATGCTTTATCCCCAAAAGATAAATTTCTATAAAAAAATAAATAAAATATTACAAACACAACACACATCATAAATATAGAAGTTAGAAAAAATTTCAAAATGTATGAACCACGTTCTTTACCTCTTGTATTAAACATAGATATAAAAGCGTTAGAATTGATGTCTGTTCTAATATGATCTAACTTACTATCTATAACCTTATGTTCCTCACTCAACTTTTTATAGTACAAATAATTAACATTTCTCTTTCTCAATTTACATCCCACCTTTATTATAACAAAACATTACAAATCACGCAACTGATACAATTTTTTTACAATTATGTTATCACTATATAGATTCTTTGTTTCAATTTGATAAAGTGATATATAATTGCTTTCAACATCCTCTTTAACTAATTCATATTCTTCTTCAGTTAATTCCTTAGGTTTAATAAGATTATTACTCTTATAATACCGTTGCTTATTTAATCTTTCCAAATATATTGTATCCGAAATATCATTAAAACTTTTTATCATATATTTACTAATATAAGTAGTAATTCTCGACTTATCATTAATTAACTCAACATCACTCTTTCCATATGACCAAGATTTTAAACCAATACCATCCTTTGATGTATAACCATGTAAATAATCCATATCCAACCATTTAGGCATCTTATAAAATAAGTCTTGTGGTATATTACTCATCAAAAAATGATAATGAATAGAACCATTTTTTTGAAACTCAGGAACTCCTAAGTAAAATAGTTCATAACTTCTTCTCTTTAATTGAATTTTCATTTTATTAAAAAATAGATGTAAGACTTTAGAACACTCATCTATACTTGTAGAATCATTTACATACTTAAATGTTAAATCATATTCATTTGCCAGTCTATTCTTATTATATTCAATATGTTTTTCCTTTTCTGCTATTGGCGCAAAAGTTAAAGTTACAAAATATTTAAATAAACTTAAATTACATCTAGCATAATCAATAAAGGTTCTATACGTATTATCTAAAGACTTTCTAATTTTTTCCTTAGTAGTTAATGGAATCGGTTCATAATCAATAATATATTTTTTAAAAGCCCACTCTTTTAAAACCAGTTTACCATTTTCATCATACTCAACCATATCTTCTCTATTTTCATTAATTGCATAAGATATAGTTTGAACCATTTTCTTATCAAAATCATATATATAGCCTTTATTAAATACATTATTTAGATATTCCGAATTTAAATTACCGTCTTCTTCAAATGCAATATCTATAAAATGACTTGCACAATACTCTTTAATATCTTTCAAGCGATCATTTACATACCTATCGAACTGAGGACTATCTAATTTATTTCTAATAATCGCATCTTCAGTATCTGAATAATATTTATCACGATAACATTTATTTAAATACATTACGCATTCAGTAGATAGCTTAGTTTCATAATCTAAAGAACCAATTTCTAATAACTGAACTTCATTTAATAATTTTCGAAGTTCTAGATCTTTTGTATAAGCACGCTGCATATGAGAATTAACTCTAACTTCTACATAATTAGTTAAATCCCTACTTATGGTTTTTTGTGAACGATAAAAGAATGATAACAATTCATGCTTTACTTCCCTAGTCAATAAACTAGATAAATAATACCTGGCATATTTATTAAAATGCATAATCTACCCCTACCTGCTTTAAATTACTTTATGTTGTCAAATATATGGCTTATTGACAAGACGCGCGCCCGTGCACATACGTGCACGTACACGCGTAAGCCATTCAGCCTTAATTGTCAATATCTATTATATTTTTGTTTCTTTTGACTATTACCAAACCACAAAGTTAAATCATCTTTTAATTGGTGTATTACCATTATTGCTAAAGAAATTACTAATATACAATAAATAACACTAGATTTATCATTCAATAACAACTTAATTGATATTACTAACGATACAACTATAGCAATATAAAAAATTAATTCCAAAATCACCTTAAATATTTTCATATAATCACCTCAAATAACCGCATTATTTAGCCATATAATATATTAATCTAATTATCAAATTTAATTGAACTATAAACGTTAAAATTTAAAATCTACATTATTCATATTATCATCATCTTTTGAATCTCTATCTACTTTTTTCTGATTCATTTCCTTAAATTTTGCTATATATTTTTCAAACTGAGCATCAGTAAATAAGCGTTCACGTTCACTATTTTGCATAATAAATTTTTTAAAACGAATAATGTTAATTACACAAAAAATCAAAAACAAACAAATAAAAACAATTAATAAAATAGATATTAAATCAAAATTCCACCTCATGTTTTTTCACCATCCTTGCTATGTTCAAACAAAAAAGATGCCATCATTAATTTATTATCCATACTCTTAAAATAGGAATTCTCAGCAGAAAATAAAACATGACTCATATCGTTAAGAATATCCATAACAAAACGATAATCATGAGTATCATAATTGCCTATAGTTTCTCTCAATGGCAAGTATAAAACATGCTTTTCTCCTAATTCTTTTTTACCAACATCTTCAATTCTCTCGTATTCAATAAGATCAACTCTAACAGTAGCCAAACTCTTAAAAAACCTAATAGCATTATCAAATTTCTTAGCTTTGAATCTATATCTACACTTAGTAGTAAACTTATAGGAATCAAATTTCCCATATTCACTTTTAATATTTCTGGCAATATTCGAAACAATAAAATAACAAAATCGATATCGTAATTCTAATATTTTTCTTCTAAACTCAAAATATTTAATAAAGAAAGAATAATTAGAAATTATCTTTCTACTTTCAAGTGATAAATAGTTAGTGTAAAGTTTACGATCAGAAGAAATTTCATCGTCATTTCTTTGCTTAATTCCAAAATAAACAACCGTTTCTTCAAATATTTGTCCAAATAAAGCTTTTAATTCTTTCTTACCAGTATCTTTAGCTACCTTTGAATTAGATAAAATATTACCTCTATTTAACGAAAGTTCATCTTCAATAACAATTGACCAATTACGCAAATAAAACTCATGCGTAATACAAACATCTTTAATATTCATTGTATTATCGCTCAAAAACCTTGAATGCATCCCAGATGCAAAACTATATCGCCAATTTTTAGAGTAAACATATATCCCACGATACATTACAACATAGTAACATTCTATATATCTATGAATAATTTCATAAACAGATTTGCAATTAATAAAATCATTGACTATACCATCTTTTATATGGCATAACTCAAAAACTTCAATAGTCATATCATTCCACTTACAATAGAATGAATCATCACTTACACATATTTTATCTAACGCTAAATTTAATTTATAAAAATCAACATGCGGTAAAAAATCAATTATATCTAACATTTGATTTAAACATGTCTCATATAATTCACGTTCTTTAATATGTACTAACCCATTAACAGTTGATGTTTTACCAGCTCTAATTTTAGCAAAAACGCTAATCAAATACCTTAAATTATATTTAACATAGTCCCTAGTCTTATCCAGTTTAAAATCAATGCTTTTACGTTTAATAAAAATAGGTAAATAACTAAATAACATTAAGATTAAAGCAAAGAAAAGAATTATATTTGTATAATTTAATAAATATTCATTATTAATCATCTATATTCTTTATTCCTTTTCTTTGAAACGGGCAAGTATATTTTCTTAATCAATTTAAATGGTGCTGTTATTATCCAAACTAATCCTTTAAACAACATCTCAACAATAAACATAATTGCCTTAGCTAAAAAAGGAAGAACAATTACCAATAATGGTATACCTATCAAACATCCTACAGCTATCAACAAAGTTTCAAATGGATGGTCTTTAAT
>CALUXJ010000029.1 GCA_944324725.1 uncultured Acholeplasmatales bacterium | reverse complement strand
GTCGTGGTTTTATGGTATATCAATTTATTGAAAAAAATATTAATTTAATACTTGATTTTCCTTATCTAATTTAATGCTATATTTAGGCGTGGGTTTGTGGTAAAATAAAATGTAAGAAGGTGATACGATGTCTTTAGTTTTACCAGACTATGTTAAAGAAGCCCTGCAGCTAATTAAAAGTCAAGGGGGAGAGGCTTATGTAGTAGGTGGTTGTGTTAGAGATAGTTTATTAGGCTTTAATCCTAGTGATTGGGATATCACAACTGACCGGTTACCTAGCGAGATTAAAGCTATTTTTGCCAATTATAAAATTATTAATAATAATGGTGAAAAACATGGTACAGTGACTGTTCGTTTAGATAACCATGATATAGAAATTACGACCTATCGGCAGGATGCTTCTTATTTAGATGGTAGGCATCCCAGTCAGGTTAATTTTACTCGTAGTCTAGCGGCTGATTTAGCTAGACGAGATTTTACAATTAACGCTCTTGCTTACAATGAAGAAGAAGGTTTAGTTGATTTATATGGTGGACAGGCTGATTTAGCTAAACAACTAATTAAAACAGTTGGAGACCCCTACAAACGTTTTAGTGAAGATTATTTGCGTATTTTAAGAGGCGTTCGGTTTGCCTCTAAATTAGGCTTTAAAATGGAAGAGAAAACCTTTATAGCTAGCCAAAAACTAGCTGCTAAGATTACTGAACATGTTTCAGGTGAAAGAATAAGAACGGAGCTTAAAGGTATTCTTTTAGGGCCAAATGTTTTAAAGAGTCTTTTAAGATATCATACAATCATTTGTGCTATAATTCCTGAGCTTAAGGCTTGTTATCGATTTAAACAAAACAATCCGTATCACATTCATGATGTTTATACACATATCGCCTATGTCGTGTCTTATACTAAACCAGATTTTACCTTACGTTTAAGTGCCTTACTTCATGATATTGGGAAACCTCAAACTTATACTTATGAATATAAACAAAATCGTATATGGGGTCATTTTTATAATCATCCCCAGGTTTCATATACTTTAGCCCAAGATGTTTGTGAGCGTTTAAAACTATCAAATCAAGAAAAGGAAGAGGTCTTATATTTAGTTTTAAATCATGATATTCCTCTAGAGGCTAATAAAATACAAATCAAACAGGTTTTACAAAAAGTTCCTGGTCAAAATTTCGCTTTATTTTATAAACTTTTAGACTTAAAACTAGCAGATCGGCAGGATCATATTAATATTCCTCCTTTAGATATTATAGGTATCAAGGATATTGTTGATGAAATTAAACAAAATAAAGAAGCTTTAAAGGTCAGTGATTTAGCCTTAAAGGGAACCGATTTAATAGAATTAGGTTATAAAGGGAAGCAAATTGGCTCAGTTTTAGCAAGCCTGCTAGAAGCGGTAGTAGAAGAAAAGGTTAATAATGATCGAACTAGTTTATTAAATTATTTGGGAGGCGAAAAAGCTTGAAAAAGATTTGGATAGTGATTGTTTTGATTCTTAGTGTTCTTTTGCTTACCCCCTTAGTTGGAGCGGATTTTGGGCCTAAAGCTAAAATCTATATTCATTTTACAGGTGATACTTCTAATTTATATGTCACTTTACTGGCTAAGAAAGAGGGAAATGGACCTTGGCAGAATTTAAAAGAACAAGAAAATATAGATGATCAAGGGATTGATAGTGAAATATTAGCTAAATTTATGAGCTATGAGGATGATTATTATTTATGGACTTTAGTTTATCAAATTAATGCTAATAATGATTATTGTTGGGCTTACTATCCTCCAGATGATTTTAAACTTTTAATTTATAATGCTAGTACGGATACTTTTAGAATTAGTTCTAATTATGCTAGATATGCCTTTACTAGTTATTATACAGTTGATTTAACAGCAAATTCTTTAGTGTTAGAAAATAGTTATAATTATCAAAGAGAAATATTAGAATTAGTAGCAAGAATAGTTATTACCTTAGTTATTGAAATGCTTGTTGCCCTCTTATTTAGATATAGGACTAAGAAGGCTTATTTTACTATCTTTGGGGCCAACCTTATTACCCAAATTGTTTTGAATGTCATTTTAAATTTACAAATCTATTATAATGGACTTTTTATTTTAAGCACGGGCTTTATTTATCTAGTTGCCGAAATAATAGTATTTATCTTAGAAGCTTTAATTTATATGCTAGTAATTAGAGAACGCAGTAAGGTCACTAATATTACCTATGCTTTAGTGGCTAATGCCCTAAGCTTTATTTTAGGCATTGTTTTACTTTTTGTTTGGTAGACGCCAATGAAATATTTTGTTGTTTCAGATATTCATAGCTACTATACTAATTTAGCAAAAGCTTTAACTGAAGCGGGCTTTAGTACTGATAATAAAGACCATAAACTAGTTATTTGTGGCGATTTATTTGATAGAGGGCTAGAAACAGTTGAACTTTATCATTATATTCTTGAGCTTTTAGCTAAAGATAAAGTCATTCTCATTAAAGGTAATCATGAAGATTTATTATTACGAGCACTAAAAGAAGGAAGAGTTGAAGAAGTTGATTTTTTAAATCATACAGCTGATACTATCATAGCTTTAGCTAATGCTTTAGATCCTAGACCCCTAGGAAGTTACCAGTTAAGTGATTTAAAGTATCCTAATTTAGTTACTAGAAGGATATTTAGTATTTTAAAAGAGTCTAATCTCACTAATTTTATTCAAGATAACTTTGTTGATTTTTATGTGATTAAGTCTTATGTTTTAGTACATGGCTTCCTACCCCTTACCACTAAATTAATAGATAATAAAAAAACTGTAATAATTAACCCTGATTGGTCAAATGCCAGTCACGAAGAGTGGCAAGAAGCAAGATGGCTTAATGGGCAAAAGTTAGTGCTTTACCAGCATTTAAAATTGGAAGGAAAGACTATCATATGTGGTCATTATCCGAGTGCCTATGGTCACTTAATAGTAGAAAAAGGTTTAGTAGAAGAAGAACCTAAGATTTCAACTTATCAAGAACTTAATTACATCCCTTTTATTACTAAAGATATTGTGGCTCTTGATGGAATGGTCTGGCAATCAGGGCAAATTAATGTTTTTATAATTGAAGACTAAAAGGCTAATAATTGCTATATATAAGCATTTTTAGTCTTTTTTTCTTAGTGAAAAATAGAAGTGCTTTTATGCACTTTTTTTCATTAAGAAAAGGTTTTCTTTCATTATTTTCATTGAATTTTTTTATTGTTAGTGATATGATACAAAATTGTTATTGAATAACAAAAAAGCAAATATCGAGGTGTTTCTAGTGAGTAAAAAACAAAAAATTATTAGCTGGAGTATCTACCTTGGCTTAATAGTAATTTTATTAATTGCTATTTTCTTAGTTCCGCACGCGGAACGAGCTGAATCCATTCAAGGAACCATGCAAGATGCGGTTTTGCATGAAAGAGGTAAAATCTCTTTGTTTGGGTTATTAGAAGTTAATCCTGGTTTAATTTCTGCCTATGTGGTTACGGCAATATTATTAGTATTCGCTTTAATAGTAAGAATATTTGCTATTCCGCATTTTAAATATGTACCAGGCAAATTTCAAATGATTATTGAACAAGCAGTCGGTTTTTTTGATAATCTAGCCACTTCTAATAGTCCCCATCGCAATCGCTTCCTTGGTGCCTATATATTTGGAGCGGGGGCTTATATATTTGTCGGAACCCTCTTTGAATTAATTGGTATTCAGGTTACAGCCGTTAATGGTGAAGCTATGACATTACCAGCTCCATTATCTGATATTAATGGTGCTATTACTATTGGTTGTTTGTCATATTTAGTCATTATGTTTGGTGGTATTATGGCTAATAAGGGTAAGGGTGTATTATTAACCTTGAAAGATTTTTCTTTGCCAATATCTATGAGTTTTAGATTGTTTGGCGCCTTATTGAGTGGACTTTTGGTCTCAGAACTGGTTTATTATTACATGGCTTTAAGTTTTGTCTTGCCGGTTATTGTCGGTATTTTATTTACCTTGATTCACGCATTAGTTCAAGCCTACGTTTTAACAATGTTAACGGCGTTATTCTATGGTGAGGTTTCAGAAGTAAAGCCAAAAAAGAAGAAAGAAAAAAGAAAAGCAAAAGCTTTAGCTTAAGTGGAGGATATTATGAAAAAAATTAAGTATTTAAGTATAGCCTTAATGGGCGTTGTTAGTTTATTAGTAGTTATAGCAGTTGTTTTACTAGTGTTCAAAAATCAAGGAACAAATGCTTCTCATATTTTTAGTCAAGCTTTAAGTGCTTCAACAAGTACTTTAGCTGAAACTACAGTTGATAACTCAACTGGTTGGAAGGCTTTAGCCGCTGGTCTTGGTATTGGTCTTGCCGCTTTAGGTGGTACTATTGGTATGGGTTTAGCTATTGCTAAATCAGCTGAAAGTATTAGTCGTCAACCAGAAGCTGAGGGTAAGATTCGTTCTACTTTCATGTTAGGTCTAGTATTTATTGAAACAGTTGTTATTTACGCTTTAATCGTTGGTATTTTAGTAATTTTCGTACTATAAGGATAGGTGATGAGAATGTTTTTAGCGGATATTCCTCTAAATATTGATTGGCAACAAATTCTCTTACATCTATTAAACTTTGTCATTTTGGTTGGTGGACTTTACCTTCTTCTTTATAACCCAGTTAAGAAGTTTATGGCTAAAAGAAAAGCTCACTATGAAGAAATGGATAGTAAAGCTCAAACAAGTCTAGCTAGTGCTAAGCAAAAGGAAGAAGAAGTCTCTCAGCGTTTAGCAGCCCTAGAGGCGGAAATTGCGGCTAAAAAAGCAGCAGCAGCTAAAGAAATTGAAACCTATACTAATGCTAAAATTAGTGAGGCTCAAAAACAAGCTGATACTATTATCACAGAAGCCAATTTAAATGCTAAGAAAGAAACAGAAAAGATTATCACAAATGCCAATAAGGAAATTAAACAAATTGTAACAGAAGCTACAAAAAAGGTTATTACTAATTCCCCTAGTGAAGCTTTTGATGAGTTTCTAAAGGCATCTAAGGGAAGTGAAGACAATGGAAAAAATTAAAGGTACTTTATATGCCTCTACTAGTCCTAGTAAAGCTCAACAAGAACAATTCTTAGATTTTTTACGGAAGAAATATTGTGATGTTTCTTTAAACATTGTCTTAGATGAAAATCTTCATGGCTTTAAACTAGAAGTTGGTTCTGATGTTTATGACTGGACTACTAGCGGTTTAGTTAAACAATTAAATGAAGCTATTAGCAGTATTAATGTTAAACAAGATATTATTCCTATTTTAAAGGAAACAGTAGAAAAGTGGCAGCCACAAGTTATTGCTAAACAAATTGGCTATGTCATTAGTGTTATCGATGGGGTTGTAACTATTTCTGGCCTCGATCAAGTTAGATATAGTGAAATTGTCGTTTTTGCTAGTGGTGTTAAAGGTATGATTCAACATATCGGCAAAGATACAGTTTCTTGTATTTTGTTTGGTGATTCTAAAGAAGTTGAAACTGGTATGGAAGTTTACCGGACTAATAAGACAGCTGGTATTCCTGTTGGTGAAGGCTTCTTAGGTCGAGTTGTTGATGCCTTAGGTAATCCAATTGATGGTAAGGGTGATATTGAAGCTACATCTTATCGACCTATTGAGGCTGATGCACCTTCTATTATCGAAAGAAAGCCAGTAAATAGACCACTTGAAACGGGTATTTTAACGATTGATTCAATGTTCCCAATTGGTAAGGGTCAACGGGAATTAATTATTGGTGATAGACAAACAGGTAAGACAAGTATTGCTATTGATACTATTCTTAATCAAAAGGGTAAAAATGTCATTTGTGTTTATGTTGCTATTGGTCAAAAGGCTTCAAGTATTGCCCAACTAGTAGAAAGCTTAAGAAAGCAAGATGCTTTAAGCTATACTATTATAGTTACAGCTTTTGCTAGTGATGAATCAGCTTTACAATATATTGCTCCTTATGCTGGTTGTGCCTTAGGTGAATACTTCATGCATGAAGGCAAGGATGTTTTAATTATTTATGATGATTTATCTAAGCATGCGATTGCTTACCGGACTATTAGTTTGTTACTTGGACGGGCTCCTGGTCGTGAGGCTTACCCTGGTGATGTTTTCTATCTACATTCAAGATTACTAGAACGTAGCGCTCAGTTAAGTGATGCTCTAGGTGGCGGTAGTATGACTGCTCTTCCAATTGTTGAAACTCAGGCATCTGATGTTTCAGCTTATATTCCAACTAATATTATTTCTATTACAGATGGTCAAATCTTTCTAGAAAGTGATTTATTCTTTAGTGGTCAAAGACCAGCTATTAATATTGGTTTATCTGTATCACGTGTTGGTGGTGATGCTCAAACTAAAGCGGTTAAGAAGGCTACCGGTACTTTAAGACTAGATTTATCACAATATAGAGAAATGGAAGTATTTACCCAATTTGCTAGTGATCTTGATGAAGCTACAAAAGAACAATTAGCCTATGGTCAATGCCTAATGCAAATCCTTCGTCAAGGCCTACATGCTCCGTTAAAGCAATACGAAGAGGTACTTGTTTTAGTTAGTGCTTTAGCTAAGGTCTTTATTAAATTACCACAAAACAAGATTAAAGATTGTGAGCTAAAAATGCTTGAATACTTTAAACAAAATAACCTTTTGTTATGCGATAAGATAGAAACTGAACGTATCCTAACCCCAGAAATTAAAGAAGAAATCATTAAGACAGCTAAGGCCTTTGTTACAAAATATATTGGTGAATAATTATGCCTAATACTAAGGAAATTAAAAAACGGATTAAGAGTGTTGAGGATACACATAAGATCACTAATGCTATGTATTTAATTGCTTCAACTAAATTAAAAAAAGCTAAGAGTGATTTTGATCATACTAGACCTTATTTTAATGCCTTAAGAGCTGAGATAAAAAGAATGTTTAGAGTATCAAGTGATGTTGATAGTAATTATTTCTATCCAGTTGAAAGAATGTCAGCTGATAAAACAGCTTATATTGCTTTAATAATTACAGCTGATAAGGGTTTAGCTGGGGCTTATAACCAAAATGTTATTAAGCAAGCTCTTAAGCTAATTGACGAGTATCCAACTATTAAATTATATGTAGTTGGTGAATATGGTAGACACTATTTTAAAGAGCATAATATTAAGATTGAACAAAGCTTTTTGTATACTGCCCAAAATCCTAATATGCACCGGGCCCGGGAAATTGCTGATATATTACTTGAGGAATTTAATAAATATCCTTTTGCTAAATTATTTGTTATGTATACCGATTTGGAAAGTGGTATGGTAGGAGAAACAAAATTTAATCGTATTTTACCTTTCCACCGGGCGCAATTTACTGATACCCAAGATGAAAAGAAGGTTGTTCCTAACCTTACTTACTATCCTTCATTAGCTGATGTTTTAGAGTATACTGTTAAAAGTTATGTAACAGGCTACATTTATAGTGCCCTTATTGATAGCTTCTGTTGTGAACAAGAGGCGCGGATGATGGCTATGAGCTCTGCTAATGATAATGCTAAAAAAATACTAAATGAATTGCAAATGCAATATAACCAGGTTCGTCAGGCTCAAATTACCCAAGAAATCACTGAGATTTCAGCGGGTGCTAAGGCGAGACTTAGAAAGGAAGAGAGATAATGAATAAAGGTAGAATTGTTGAAATATCCGGCCCAGTTGTCGATGTTATCTTCCCGGAAGGAAATCTTCCGCAAATTAAAGAAGCCCTTTATGTTACAGTTAATGATAAAAAGAGAGTAATGGAAGTAGCAATGCATATGGGTAACGACATTGTTCGTTGTATTATGCTAGCTAGTTCTGATGATTTAGTTCGTAACCTTGAGGTTATAGCCACAGGTAGTGAAATAAAGGTTCCTGTTGGTAAGGCTACCTTAGGTCATATCTTTAATGTTTTAGGTGAACCAATTGATGGTTCAAATGAAGTAGCTAAGGATACTACTTATTGGCCAATTTATCGTAAAGCTCCTGAGTTTGCTAAACAAAAGGTAAACGTTGAAATTCTTGAAACGGGTATTAAGGTTATTGATCTTTTATTACCATATCCTAAAGGTGGTAAAATCGGTTTACTTGGTGGTGCCGGCGTTGGTAAAACAGTTTTAATTCAAGAATTAATTAATAACGTTGCTATGGAACATGGTGGTTACTCTATTTTCACCGGTGTTGGTGAAAGAAGTAGAGAGGGTAACGATTTATGGCTAGAAATGAACCAAAGTGGTGTTATCGATAAGACAGCTCTTGTTTTTGGTCAAATGAATGAATCACCTGGTGTCAGAATGCGGGTTGCCCTAACTGGTTTAACGATGGCTGAATACTTTAGAGATGAAGAACATAAGGATGTTTTATTATTCATTGATAATATTTTCCGTTTCGTACAAGCTGGTAGTGAGGTTTCTACTTTACTAGGTCGTATGCCTTCAGCCGTAGGTTATCAACCTACTTTGGCTGAGGAAATGGGTCAATTAGAGGAACGTATTACTTCAACTGATAGTGGTTCTATTACCTCTGTTCAAGCTATTTATGTTCCAGCTGATGATTTAACCGACCCAGCTCCAGCTACAACCTTCTCTCATCTAGATGCTACAACCGTTTTAAGTAGAAAGATTGCTGAACAAGGTATCTACCCAGCCGTTGATCCACTAAACTCATCATCTCGAATTCTAGAACCAAATATTGTTGGAGAAGAACATTACAATATTGCTCGTAAAGTCCAAGAAATATTACAAAAATATAATGAACTTCAAGATATTATTGCCATTTTAGGTATGGATGAATTATCTGATGAAGATAAGATGACAGTAACTAGAGCTCGTAAGATTCAAAGATTCTTAGCCCAACCAATGTTTGTAGCCGAAAAGTTTACTGGTCTTGCTGGTAAGTACGTTCCAATTAAAGAAACATTAAGAGGCTTTAAAGCTATCATTGATGGTGAAATGGATAATTATCCAGAAGCTGCTTTCTATAATGTTGGTACTTTAGATGATGTTATTGTTAAAGCAAAACAATTAGAGGAAAATAAGTAATGGAAAAGTTTAAAGTTAAAGTTTTAGCTGCTGATAAACCATTCTATGAAGGTGAATGTCTTTCTCTTGTGATACCTACTACAAGAGGCGAATATGGTATTTTAGCTCATCACTGTAATATGCTTGGTGCTATTATGCCAGGTTTGTTAAGAGTAAAGCTAGATGAGACTCATACTAGTTATGCCTCTGTTTCTTCAGGTGTTTTTAAGGTAGAAAACAATGAAGTACTACTTTTAGTCGATTCTATTGAAAGACCAGAAGAAATCGATATCAATCGTGCTAAAAGAGATGCTGATAAAGCTAAGGAAGCTTTATTACAAAAGATGGCAAGACAAGAATACTATTCCACTCAAATTCGTCTTGCTAGAGCGATAAATCGGTTAAAAGTTAAGTCAAATATTACTAATAATATTAACCATTAATTTAACTAATATTTAAACACACAGTTCAAAGCTGTGTGTTTTTTATAAAAAATCGCACAATAAAAGCAAAAATAAAATCCCTTTTACAAAAAAAAAGTGTAGGAAAACAATTTTAAAAAAATTTTTATATAAGCGCTTGATATTGTTAAAAATTTGAGTTAAAATGTTTTACACAAGGAAAGAAGAAGGGGAATATAAAATGAGAAAAAAATTTAGAATATTTTCAACTCTAACCGCAATGGTTTTAGTTGTCATTGTTATGTGTGTAGGTATTTGGGCTGCAAGTCAAGCTACAATTACTGGTTCTGGCTCTTTAACATTTACTGGGGGCTCTGATGTTAAAGCTAAAATTACTATCAGTAGTGATGATGCTATTATTGATGGTTCAAAAAGTAAAGTATTTGATTTTTATGGTAGTGAATCAAATTCAGATAATGAGCAATCATTTGGTTTTGGAAATTTAAGTTTTTCAGCTGATAAACAATCTTATGCATTTACGATAACTATTCATAATACTTTTAATGATCCAAATACAGATAAGTTGGCTTCTAGTCTTGAAATAACTGGTATAGCTAGTCCATTTAATGTCACAGTCAATCCTGAAGACTATACAACTGACAAAGAAGTTGCCTCAGAGGATTTAATATACACTGTTACGATTTCTTATGATGGAGAATATGAAGAGACTGCTAGTGCTACTTTCTCTGTTTCACTAAATCTTAGCAAAGTTAGTCCAGCTGAATAATAATTTAATTTAAATAGAAAGGGGGTTTTTATCAATGAGATTAACCAACAGTAGGCTGTTGTCGTTTATTCTTAATGTGATACTAGACCTCCTTTTTTTGGTTGTTTTATTATTTTCTATTGTGATGGCTATTTTAGCCCTTTCAAGTCATAAAACTTTACTTGGTTATAGATTAGGTATTGTTCAGTCTGAATCAATGAAGAATAGTGGACTTGAGGTTGGTGATATAGTCTTTATTGAAAGCAAGAATAGTTATAATGTTGGTGACATTATTGCCTTTTACCGAACACCTAGTAATTATGAGAAGGATCCTAGTGAGGTTGAAGATTTAGATAAGAAACAAATTTGGATTCATGAAATTATTGATATCAAATTTGAAAATGGCACCTATTATTATTTAACCAAAGGTAGTAGTAATACAAATGATGATGGTTATTATGTACCATATTCTTATGTTATAGGTATTGGTAAACCTTTAAATGCTTTTTGGAACAGTACTATTAGTTTTATTATTTCTAGGGTCGGAATAATTTGTTTAATTATAGTTCCATGTATTATTATGTTAATTTATTTGACCTGGGAATTAATAATGATTATTACTTCTGAACCATTTGAGAAGAAGGCCAAGTTTGTAAAAGAAGGCTATAATTATATTAATCAACCACAAAGACAAATTCGTAACATTTATATTAAAATTATTCCTACTAAGAATAATCAAAGTATTAAAACTAATATAGATTATAGTAAAGCAAAAAAAATATATATTGTTTTTAAACCAGTAAATAGAATAAGAAAGGAGATAATTAAAGAAAATGAAAAGTAAAATTCGTTTTATAGCAACATTAACTTCTTTAGTTACTACTTTGCTTGTTTTAGTTTTGGTATTACCTATATCTATTTATGCTGCCAGACAGGCTAATGTTAATGGTAGTGGTAATTTAATTTATAAGCAAGAATTAAGCGTTAATGATCAAAAGACTAGATTGGAAGAGAGTGGATTTCACACAACATCTTCTCTTATTTTACAAAAGATGACTGATGGGCTATATGGAGAAATAGATACAACTAATGAAGTAAATAGGAACAAAGCATTAAATGGCTTTAGACAAAAAGCCATTGATTATAACATTTTGTCATTCAAATTGTATAAAAAGATTGATTGTTCTGGTGAAGATAAAGAAATATATCAATTAGAAGTAGTGTTGGATTTTTCACAGTTTACTTTATCATCTTATGCTGGCAGTTCTATAGGATACTATAATGATATAATTTGGTCTAAAATTGTAGATTCAAACAATAATTTAACTCCATACACTATAAAATTAAATGCGATTAATTATTATACAGGTGCAGATACTAATGAAAATTATGATATAACTTTTGTTAGTGAGGATGGAACATATGGTATTGTGTTTTCTAATTCTGGTTCAGCCCTACAAAATTTCGAGTATGTTTTTACATATAGGGTAGTATTAAATACATTACCAGAAAAAACAGATGATATGAAAAATTATGGATTAAGATCAGGAGCATTTGTTTTTGTTGAAGGATACGGTATCTTACCATCGATTTTGACTATTGATTTTAGTAAAACCAATATTTATGCAGATTCTTCAAACAATATATATGGGTTTGATTTTGATGGTGATCAAATTAATTTGTTCAATAATAACCATTTACATTTTGTTGGCAGTAATAATAATCATTATCTTGCTGCAATATTAATTGCAGATGAATATTTAAAACAGCTTAAAAATAGTAATGCTGAGATATCTATATATGGTGAGCAAAATGAAGAGCATACAATTCTATGTAAATTATATAATGATAGTGGTTGGAAAGTTAGAGTTATAGATAGTCAAGAATATACTAATGGATTGGTTGATTCTCAAAGGATATCAATTACTAATATGTGTTTCTGGTTAAGTAAAAATAATATTACTGATGTAACAATCTACCATCAGAAGGTTAAAGCTAATGAAAATGGAATCCTATATTTTGATAAGGAAAATTTATTAGAAGTTAAGTATAGAGAGTCACAAACTCATAGTGGTTGGCAAGAAGTGTATTACGTAAGTAATAATGAAATTATTGGTTACTTTAATGCTAATGAAATTGATGTAAACGTAACCACAAATTAAATAATAATTATTTATTGACATTCATAATTAATTTTGTTAATATTTTATACGAGCAAGGGAGCTCTAAGAAAAATAATGAAATTAAGCAAGGTCGCAAAAAGTTTTTTTGTGACCTTTTTTAATGGAAAAAACAAGGAGAAAAAAATGAAAAACTATACTAAAGATGACATTAGAAAGATTTGTAAGGAAGAAGATGTTCATTACATTCGTATGCAATTTACGGATATTATGGGTATCGTTAAGAATGTGGAAATTCCTATTACACGTTTAGAAGATGCGCTTGACAACAACGTTATGTTTGATGGTTCTTCTATTGAAGGATTTGTTCGTATTTACGAAGCTGATATGTTCTTACATCCAGATTTAAATACTTTCTTAGTCTTAAATTGGGAAGATAACTCATATGGCAAGGTAGCCAGATTTATTTGTGATGTTTATCGTCCTGGTAAAAATGGTAAACATGTACCATTTGAAGGTGATCCACGTGGTATCTTAAAGAAGAATTTAGCTCGTATGAATGAAATGGGCTTTAAGGCTTTCAATGTTGGTTTAGAACCAGAGTTCTTCTTATTTAAATTAGATGCTAATGGCAAACCAACTTTAGAGTTTAATGATAATGGTGGTTATTTTGACTTATCACCTATTGATTGTGCTGAAGATTGCCGTCGTGATATTGTAGCTGAATTACAAAGAATTGGCTTTGTTGTTGAAGCTGCTCACCATGAAGTTAGTATGTCTCAACATGAAATTAACTTCCGTTTCGATAGCGCTCTTGAAGCTTGTGATAATGTTCAAACATTTAAGATTGTTGTTAAAAATGTAGCTAAACGTCATGGCTTACACGCTACATTCATGCCAAAACCTATCTATGGTATTAATGGTTCTGGTATGCACTCTAACTGTTCTTTAGTTAAAGATGATGGTAAGAATGCTTTCTATGATGAAAATAGTGCTAATGGTTTATCTGAATTATGCAGAAAATGGATTTCTGGTATTCTAGATCATGCTAGAGGTTTCTGTTTGATTACTAACCCAACTGTTAACTCATACAAACGTATTGTTCCAGGATTTGAAGCTCCTTGTTATATTTCTTGGAGTGATAGTAACCGTTCTACTATGATTCGTATTCCAGCTGCCCGTGGTTTTAAAACACGTACAGAAGTAAGAAGTGTTGATGTTACAGCTAACCCATATTTAGCTATGTCTGCTATTTTAGCTGCTGGTTTAGATGGTATTAGTGGTAATTGTAAGGATTATGCTCCTGTTTATGATAACTTATTTGCTATGACTGATGAAGAAAGAGCTGAAATTGGTGTTTATAGCTTACCTGCTGACTTAAATGAAGCTATTAAATGTTTCTTAAAGGATCAAGTAATTATGAAGGCTATGGGCGACCATGTTTGTGAAAAGCTAGTTCAAGCTAAACAACTTGAATGGGATAACTATCGTCGTCAAGTTACAAAATGGGAAATTGATAATTATATCATGCGTTACTAATTTAATACGATTCCCAAGAGGCCCCAGTTCATTCACAAAAGGGCCTCTTTTTTCTTAAATTAATTTGTTTTTAGGATTTAATAGTGTTAAAATTAGAGGTAGTAAAAGTTTTTAGAAGAAAAATAGTCTTCTATAACTAAAAGAGTAAGGAAAATTTATTATGATAAGGAAAAGTGTTTTAGGATTATTTTTACTTTTGTTAATTTTGGTAGGGTGTGTTAATAGACCTGAACCAAAAATTACAATTACAAATGGTCAAGAAGTTGATATCGCAGTTGGTGATACCTATCAGTTGATGTTTCAAATTAGTAATCTAAGTGGTAAAGCTAGCTGGGAAGCTAGTAATAGTAATGTATCAATTTCAAATTTAGGACTTATTACCGGACTAGCGGAAGGGGAAGCTACTATTACTGTTAGTCTACAAGATAAGACAGCTAGTGTTCAAGTTAAGGTTTTAGCAGAACTTGCTCCCTTAACGGAAGATCCCTATTTAAATGTGACAAAAGAAGAATTTTATAGTAATTATATGGGAGCAACTTCCTTTATGGATGCATATTACCGGACTCAACATTATTTTTTAGCTGGTAGTAATGTCGTTCCTGATCAAGCTCCAACTTTGGCTAGTTATCAACCGCAAGAAAATGGCAAGTATGTTAGAAATACCAGTGCTTATTATGCTGATAATGGTAATACCTATTATATAATCGATAGTTATGGTAATGTAGTTGATGCTATCTATCGCGGGGCAGCTTACATTACTTTAGAGGAAGTAGCGGCTTATCTTTTAGCTTTTGGTGATGTACCAGCTAATTATGTTATGGGTAAGACCTTAAGTCCAACTAATAGTTTATGGGGCGAGTACTTGCGTCTTAATCACAGCTATTTTTCAGGTGATACGGCTACCTTTCCTTATGAGCCTTTACTACCTGACATTAGTGGTGAAGGTGGTAATTTAGATTATTATGAAATAGATTTAGGAACAACGGGAACAGATTGTGATCCTAATTATTTATCAAAGATTTATAACGATGGTTTAAGCATTACAAGAGGGGCAGCCCGTTTAGTTTATACACGTTATGATGAAGATGGTAATAATTTAGTGGATGTTAATGATAAATATGTTTTTTATACCTATAATCACTATAATGATTTTCAAGAATATCTAAACTATTATGGTGGTTGGGGTGAAATGTTTGGCAATATTACTGGTGGTGGCGAAATATCTAGTCGGGAGAACTATAATCCAACTCCTTATGTAGAAGTAGCTAGAGCTGCTTTTATCAATATTAATTAGAAAGGACCGATTTTATGATTGAAAATCCGCAAATATTATTGTCTGTTATTAATACGAAATTAAGAGATAATTATGATTCTTTAAGCGCACTTTGTGAAGATTTAGATTATGATTTAAGTGTGATTAAGGATAAGTTAGCTAGTATAGGGTATCAATACGACCCAAATATTAATCAATTCATTAGGAGGTAATAAAATGAGTAATTTAGAAGCATTTTTAGCAGGAGCCAATGTTGTAACAAGTTTCAAGGATAATAAATTTAGAGCCATGACCTGTGCTTGGGCAATGATGTGTGACTATGATAAGGTTATGTTATTATTAGGCAGTCAATCTGATACAGGTAAAGCTATCCAAAAAGGTGATATTGTCGGGGTATCTGGTTTAAGTAGTAATCAAAAGCTAATTGCTAAGCATTTTGGTGATAATCATAGTGATTCATTTGCTAAGTTTAATCAACATTATTTAGAAAAATTTCATGCTGCTTATGTTGTAAAAGAAGCTAAAACTAAACTTTGTTGTGAAGTAATTGATGTACTTCATTTACCAGGAATCGAAGCTGATGCCCTTTTATACTTACAGGTTGTTGATTATAAGGAAGATTCTAGTAAAACTTTCCTAAGTTGTTCAGAGGTGTTTGATGATTGAGTTAAAGAATGTCTCTAAATATTATAATACTAATGGTGTAACATCGATTGGTCTTGAACATATTAATCTTTCTTTTAATAAGGGCGATATAGTAGCTATTACGGGTGAATCTGGATCTGGTAAATCAACCTTATTAAATGTTATTTGTGCTAATGATAGTTATGATGATGGTGAAATTTATTTTTATGGTAATGAAACGAGTTATTTTGATTTAAATGATCAGGATAATTTTCGAAATGAACATGTGGGTTTTATTTATCAAAACTATAATATTATTGATAGCTATACCGTTTTACAAAATGTTATGTTTCCGCTTTTAGTTAAGGGTTATACTACTAAAGAAGCCAAAGAAAAAGCCTTAGGTCTAATTGCTAAGGTTGGTTTAAGTGCGCGGGCTAAACACCGGGGAACTAAATTATCTGGTGGGGAAAAACAAAGAGTAGTTATAGCAAGAGCTTTAGCTAGTGACCCTGAAATCTTAGCCTGTGATGAGCCAACTGGTAATCTAGACAGTCAAACAGCTAAGGAAATTATTGCTTTAATCAAAGAAGTGGCAAAGGATAAATTAGTTCTAATTGTTACCCATAACTATGAACAAGTAGCTAGTATTGCTACTAGAAAGGTAACTTTAGTTGATGGTCAGGTAATCGAAGATAAAATTTTACAAGAAGTACCAGAAGATGAACCTAAGCCTTTAGTTTTGCAGGAACAAAAGATTAACTGTAAACATGTAGTCATGTTTACTAAAAACAATGTTTTTTCAACTCCTAAAAAAACGTTTTTTAGCTTTATAGTGCTATTTTTTATGTTCTTTTGTATTTTGTCAATGTTTCAAGGACTTAACTATTCTTATGATAGTGCCTATAATTATTATCCAGGCGTAGCCTATTATGGGGATGATTATGTTGTCTTTAAAAAACAAGATGGTTTTATTACAGCGATTGATCAAACAGAACTTAATAAGCTTAATTTAAATATTAATTATTATAATTATGCAACTACTCAGTTAAT
>CALUXJ010000028.1 GCA_944324725.1 uncultured Acholeplasmatales bacterium | reverse complement strand
CCCCAATATGAGGCCTATTATGATGGTAATCTAGATTTTTCACCAGGTAAAATGTTTGGCTTTGTCTTTTTTGATTCTCTATATGCCTATTTTGTTGGCTTTGTCTTTGGTGGGGAAGGACCATCTATTTCCTTATCTGCCTCTTTAGCTCGTCTTTTCAATCAAAAGTTTAAAAGAGAAGATGATAAAGAGTTAGTGGCTTGTGCGGGTAGTGCTGGTTTTGCCTGTGCCTTTTTAGCACCTGTCGCTGGCTTTTGTCATTTGATTGAGGAAAATCACCATTTTGTTAAACCTAGTTTTCTTATCAAAGGTTTTTTCATTATTGGTATTGCTACACTTGTTTCCTATTTTATTTATCCGCATAATTTATTACCTTTAGTGGCAGAAACATTTTTAGAATATCAATATTACTATTTAGTAATCGTTTTAACTTTACTAGCCTTTGTAGTAGCTAGACTTTATGTCCTAGCCATTATAAAGGTAAAGGATTTAAGTAAATATTTTAAATATTTTCTTTATTTAACGCCATTTTTTGTTCTTTTATTTTTGTACATTAAAACAAAAGATTTGAATTTAGGTGGTTCAGGAGGAACTATTTTAGTAGATCCGTTATTTACTACTAGTATAACTTTATTGTTATTTTATCTAGTTTATCGTTTAATTGGAACAGCCTTCAGCAATAGTTTGGCTGTTTCTGGTGGTTTAGTTTTACCAATGTTAACCTTAGGGGCAATTTGTGGTAGTATTATAACACTAGCTTTTAAGGATATTATTCCTAATGTTTATCAATATAATTCTCTATTTTGTATAATAGGTATGTTAGTAGTATTTAATAGTGTTTGTAATACGCCCATGACTTCTTTGTTTTTAGGTTTAAAGATGGGGAAGGTTAGTGTAGTAATTTTACCTTTACTATTGGCTTTAGTTTTAAGTACGGGCTTAATTTATTTATTTAGACAAAAGAATATTTATAAATTATTAGAAAAGAGGCTTGTTAATTAATGAAGCAAACTACTGAACAATTTGAAGTCCTAAATCATTTAGGGCAAAAAACAGGAGTAGTATTAAAGCGTGGAACAAGTTTAAAAGAAGATGAATTTATGGGGATTGTTACTATTTTAGTAGTAAATCCTCAAGGGGAAATTTTAGTTACTAGAAGACATCCAAATAAGGCACCAGGTTTAATGTGGGAAGTTACTGGTGGTGGAATTAAGGCTTATGAAGAACCAATAGTTGCAGCTCAAAGAGAACTGCAGGAGGAGACAGGTTTATCTTTGCCAATCAGTGCCTTTAAACAATTACCAACTGTAATTAATGATATGTTTTATTGTTATCAATATATTGTTTTTTTAACCAAAAATTATAAGCTTGATTTAGGCAAGGATGAAGTCATAGACTATAAATTTTTGTCTTTAGCTGACTTTTTCAGTTTTTTAAAAAATAAGGAGTTTATTTCTTATATTGGCGAAAGACTACTGAGTGTTAAAGATGAAATTTTAACAATTTATCAGCAAAGGATGATACATATTGAAAAGGATTCTTAAAAATAATTATTATGAAATAGTTACTTTAATCATAGCCTTTTTGTTATTTGTTCTAGTTTCTTGCTATATTTATAAGGAACCAGAAGTCAATATAATAGATGCGACTATTCGGGATGCGATGTATAGTTTTCGGGGGCCTAAATATGGCTTTTGGTTTATTGTCTTTCGCACTTTAACGGAATTAGGCTTTGTTTATTTTATTGTCCTATTAGCAGCCTTAATTGGTTTTGGTACTCGATTTGACCGGCGTTTTTGGTATTTATGTGGTGCGACCATCATAACCTATTTAGCCAATGAGTTGATTAAAGTAATTTATTTGCGACCACGTCCTATTGAAGAATTACGTTGGATGAGTGAAGCTTCAACTTCCTTTCCTTCTGGTCATTCGATGGTTTCTTTGGTCTTTTATGGTGTTATTATTTATTTTATTTATTCAAGTGATTATCTTAAACCAAAGACAAAAAAGCTAGTCATTAGTCTAATTATTTTAGCCATTGTCTTAATAGGACTATCACGCATAGTCTTAGGTGTTCACTATTTTACGGATGTTATCGGTGGTTATTTGTGTGGCTTAGTATTTTTGATGATTTTTGTAATGATTTATAAAAAAATAATGAAGAAAGCTCCGGTTATTCGTGATACAAACGTTAAACTAGCAGATTAATAATTAAACCTATTTAGTAGCAGAAACTATTAAATAGGTTTTTTAGTTTAGACGGCATAAAAAAGACTGATTAAGAAAATCAGTCGAATAATTATCTCTTAAATTTTAGCCTTTTCATCAGGCTTTATTTCCTCTCTAGCAATAGCTAACATTAATTTAATTCTATTTTCTTGATTAACTCTAGTAGCGGAAGGATCGTAGTCAATGGCTACAATATTGGCGTTAGGATGAATTTCCTTAATTTTCTTCATAACGCCCTTACCACAAATATGGTTAGGTAGGCAACCAAAAGGTTGAGCACAAACAATATTACCATAGCCAATTTCTACAAGCTCCATCATTTCCGCTGTTAAAAGCCAACCCTCACCCATCTTAGTACCATGAGAAAGTACGCCTTCTGAAAGTTCTTTAGTTTCTTTGAAATATTTCATTGGCGTAAATTTAGTTTTTTGAATAGCCTTAATCATTAAATTTTCCCGACGTTCAAGATACTTAATAATGAACTTAGCTACATATTTTTTGATAAGACCACTACCATAAATATTATAGTCATAGATTTGATTATATAGACAGTAGAAGATAAAACCATATAAACCAGGAACCATGGCTTCAGCATTTTGACTAACCAAGAAGTCTTCTAAGCTATTATTACCTAAGCTTGCATATTTAATATAGATTTCCCCAACAATACCAACTTGCGGTTTCTTATGGGATAAATCTAAATCAAGCTTATCAAATTCTTTGGCAATATAATTTAAATTACGTTTAATAGCATGAAAACTTAAGCCTTTATTTTTAGCGATTTGGTCAGAAAGTTCATGAACAATTCTAGTAGTTAATTCTTTAGTAGAGCCTTTTTTTACTTCATAGGAACGGGCTTTATTACGCAAATACATAAGCATATCGCCATAAGTCATAGCGGCAGCTACCTTTTTAATTAGAGGATAGGTTAGAGTAAGACCACTATCTTTTTCCAAATTAGAAGCATTAAGACTTACAACAGGTACATATTCATAACCAGCTTTAATAAGAGCCTTACGTAATAGATGAATGTAGTTACTAGCCCGGCAACCACCACCTGTTTGGGTAATCAAAAGAACGACGTTATGGGTGTCCTTACGATTATTAAGGGCATCAATAAATTGGCCAATTACTAAAAGAGCAGGATAGCAGGTATCATTATGAACATATTTTAATCCTTCCTCGACAACACTAGGACCCTCATTATGTAAGACCTCAACATGATAGCCTGAAATATTTAAAACATTTTCAAATAGCTGCATATGAATATCTAACATAGAGGGGATTAAAATGGTATGAGTTTTACGCATATCTTTGGTAAATCTTGGATAATCCATTATTTATCTTCCTCCTGTTCATCTAAAGCACTAAATAATGATCTTAAACGAATTCTAACAGCACCTAAATTAGTAATTTCATCAATTTTTAATTGCGTATAAATTTTATCATGTGATTCAAGAATGGCCTTAACCTCATCGGTTGTAATAGCATCAAGGCCACAACCAAAGGAAACAAGCTGTACTAATTCAAAATCCTTTTGAGTGGCAACATATTTAGCAGCGTCATATAAACGGGCATGATAGGTCCATTGATTTAAGACATTAACTGGAGATTTTGGTGAAAGTTGACTAACACTTTCCTCGGTAACAATACCAACGCCAAAACTTGCAATTAACTTATCAATGCCATGATTAATTTCAGGGTCAACATGATATGGACGACCGGCTAAAACAATTACCCGTTTGTGATTTAATCGAGCAGTAGTAATTATTTCTTGTCCTTTTTTTTTTTTTTTAGCTAGATGATTAGCATACTCAGTGTAAGCAGCATCAGCAGCAATTTTAATTTCTTTTTTAGTAATTCCTTTAAAATATTTATTAAGGATTAAAGGTATCTTTTTAAGGAAAAGCTCCTTATCATGAATACCAATGAAATCACAAATAAAGGTAATATCATTAATTGCCTTAACATTATTTAAAATTGTTTCAGGATAATAAGCAACGATTGGACAATTGAAATGATTATCTCCTTTACCTTCATCAATATTATAAGACATACAAGGGTAGAAGATGGTCTTTTTACCAGCGTTTATTAATTTTTCGATGTGACCGTGAACTAATTTAGCTGGATAACAAACAGTATCACTAGGGATTGTATGTTGACCTAAGGTGTAAGTTTTATGATCAGAAAAACCACTATTAGATACACTAAAGCCTAGGTTAGTAAAGAAGGTATACCAGAAAGGATAAAGTTCATACATATTTAAGGCAAGAGGAATAGCAATTTCACCTCTTGTGCCTTCTTTAGGTAAATAAGAAGCTAACTTGTTACGTGTTATTTCGTAAAGATTCATCGCAGTATTGTTAGTTTTCTTCGTTAACGGCTTTTCACATTTATTACCACTAATTAATCTTGCATTGTTGAAAATATTTACAGTTAATAAACAATGATTTGGACACAAACCACAATTAAAGTTTTTCGTCTCATGCTTGAAATTTTTAATTTCTTCATAGGTCAAAACATTAGATTTTTCCAGTTTTAAACTTTTAGCATATAAAGCGGCACCATAAGCACCCATAACTCCGGAAATATTAGGACAAACAACGTTAAAGCCAAGCTCTTTTTCGAATGCTCTTAAAACAGCTTCATTATAGAAGGTTCCCCCTTGAACAACGATATGGCGACCTAAGGCCTTAGCTGAACTTGCTCTAATAACCTTGTAAATGGCATTTTTAACAACACTGATGGAAAGACCAGCTGAAATGTTGTCAATAGTCGCTCCGTCCTTTTGGGCTTGTTTAACACTAGAATTCATAAATACAGTACAACGTGAGCCTAAATCAACCGGCTTTTTTGCCATTAACCCTAACTTTGCAAAATCTTGGATAGAATAGCCTAAAGCATTGGCAAAGGTTTGTAGGAAAGAACCACAACCAGATGAGCAAGCTTCATTTAAGAAAATATTAGAGATAGTTTGATGTTCAATTTTAAAACACTTAATATCTTGTCCACCAATATCAATAATAAAATCAACATTAGGCATAAACTTACGGGCAGCATAAAAATGGGCCATTGTTTCAACTAGACCACCATCTAAACGAAAGGCCGTTTTAGCCAAATCTTCACCATATCCAGTAGAAGCAGCTCCACAAATTTTAATGCGAGGATATTTTTCGTATAGCTCAATAAATAATTCCTTTAAAACCTCAACTGGATTGCCTTTATTAGGCAAGTATTTAGAATATCTAATATTTAAGTCTTCATCCATTAATAAAAATTTAAGAGTAGTAGAACCACTATCAATACCTAAATATAGAGGACCCTCATAATTATCAAGGGGTAGAGTTGGAACAAAGGCTTTCCGATGTCTAGCTCTAAATTCACTAAGTTCCTCTTCATTGGCGAATAATGGCGAATTAAAGGCATAAGTTGCCTTATTAGTATAAGATTTAATTTTAGTTAATAGTTCAGTTAAATTGGTTGGTTCCTTAGCTAAAAGAGCAGCACCAATCGCTACATAATAAAGAGAATTTTCTGGACAAATACCTTTGACATTTAAGGCATTATCGAATGCCTGTTGTAATTCAGATAGGAAGGTTAGTGGTCCACCTAAATAAGCAACATTACCTTTTATCTCTCTTCCTTGGGCTAAACCACCAATTGTTTGGTTAACAACGGCTTGGAAAATTGAGGCCGCAATATCTGACTTAGAAGCTCCTTGATTAAGAAGAGGTTGTATATCAGTTTTAGCAAAGACGCCACAACGAGAGGCGATAGAATAGATTTTTTGGTGCCCCTTAGCAATGCCATTAATTTCTGTGACGTCTATATTTAATAAGGTTGCCATTTGATCGATAAAAGCTCCCGTACCACCAGCACAAGAACCATTCATTCTTACCTCCATACCATTAGTCAAAAATAGTATTTTAGCATCCTCGCCACCTAGTTCAATAATACAATCTGTTCCAGGAATGAGCTTATTAGCTGCAACTCTAGTCGCATAAACCTCTTGGACAAAAGTTACCCCAATACCATCAGCTAACCCCATACCTGCTGAACCAGAAATAGCGAGCGGAGTATCGTTATCAACAATTTGATTATCTAATAAATAATTTAATTTTTCGACTAAATTATCTTTAATATGTGAATAATGTCTTTTATAATCTGTATAAATAATTTTGCCATCTTCTAGGACTACACACTTAATGGTAGTAGATCCAATATCTAACCCTATTTGCTTCATTTTCATCACCTTTTTTAAAACATTACTAATTATATTATACTACGTATAATAAGTCAATTTATGTACTTTAAAAAAATTTTGTTAGCCATTTGGGCTAAAATTATAAATAAAGCTAAAAAAATGTTGTTTAAAAAACCATTTTAATGTATAATAGCTACTAGCAATGAAAATAGAGTCAAAATTTGACTTTAAGATATAATTGGAGGTATATAATGAAAGGTATTTATAAAATAGCCTTAATGTTTTTAGCGCTATGTGCAATTTTTACCTTAGCTAGCTGTTCAAATAGTGGTAATATTGAGACTACTGTTAACGTGGTAGCACGTAATAATAAGATAACTTTACAGGCTAGTTTCGTTGATAAGGGAAATGGTTTATTTAGTCAGTATACACCATATGCCTATATCTATGAAATGGATGGCAACAATGTAGGTGATCAAATTGAATCACTATCATTTTCATTAGACAGTGATGAATCATCAGGTAATAATTATGTAGCTAATGAATTAGCTTTTGATGACCTAGAAGAAGAAACTTCTTATACAGTTCGTATTACAGTTACAATTTCTGGTAGAAGTCACACTTTATATGACAAGGTAGTGGCAACTAATGATTTAGGTACAGAAGAAAACCCAATTAGCATTACTAACACTTCTGAATTCTTAGCTATGGCTAATGATAGAGAAGGTTATTACCGTTTAGAAGCTGATCTTGATTTCACGGGTGTAGAAGTTACAACTCTTTTCAATTCCTCTAGTAGACGTTTTGAAGGTGGTTTTGATGGTGGTAATCACAAAATCAGCAATATAACTATTTCCTCTAACAATCAATATAATGGTTTGTTTGGGGTTAACGCTGGTACTATTAAAAACTTAATTGTAGAAAATATTACTATGACTTCTGAAAGAACTAGTGAGATGAATTGTGGTCTTTTAGTTGGTTATAGTATTGGTGTGATTGATAATTGTCAAATTATTAATGGTACATTAACAGCTAAATCTACGGCTTATACCTTAACTTATGCACAAAATGTTGGTGGTCTAGTCGGTTTAGTTGGTGGTACAAGAGAAGGTATAGCAGTTACTAATTGTAAGCTAGAGAATGTCACAATCACAGTTGATGCTCGTCATAAAGCTAGTATCGGTGGTTTAATTGGTGAGATTTCTCTTTCTACATCTATTAGAAGAACTCAAACTATTAGTGGTAATGACGCTGATACAACAATTACAGTTAATCAAGAAATTAAAGCTTCTATCACAGATGATGTTAATGTCAATGTTGGTGGTTTTGCTGGTTTAGCAGCTTCTTACATTTCTAACTCTGTGGCTACTAGTGATATTACTGTTAAAACAGTTAAGGCCTCTTCAGCCAATTATGAAAATGGCTTAAAAAATTATACACTAGCAGTTGGTGGTTTTGTTGGTACAACTTATGATAATATTAACCGTGCTTTTGAAACAGTAGCTTTCTTTGGTTCAATTGATGTTGATGCTACAGAGGTATATACGACTTATGTGGCTGGTTTAGTAGCTGTATTAGGTAATAACTTTAAGGTTAAAGATTCAGTAGTAGCTTTGGATGCTCTAACTATTAAAGGTCCAGTTCAAGCAGAAGAAGAAACACCAACCACAGAAGCTGAAGGCGATGCAGCAACTGAAGTTACAGGTCCAACTTATTCCTTAACTTATGGTGAAATTTTTGCTACTAATGTTACTTATGATAATCCAGATGGTAAAGTTACCAATGTAATCTCTATTAAACAAATTACACCAAGTGTTACATCCGATTATATAACAGAGATTCCGACAAATTATGTTGCATTAACTGAAGCTATGATAAATGATTTTACAAACTATTATGTAGATGAAAGTGGCAATGTTACACAAGAATGTGTAATGGTTAAATATTTAAACTCATATTTAGCATAGTATTAAAGGAGCTCTAAGGCTCCTTTTTAGCGTCAAAAAGGGGGACAAAATAATGAGTCTACGTTTTTATAACTCTTTAACTAATAAAATTGAAGAATTTAAACCAGTTAAACCTGGCGAAGTTAGCATTTATGTTTGTGGACCAACCGTTTATAATTATATTCATATTGGTAATGCCAGACCGGTTGTTTTTTATGATGTGGTAAGAAGATATTTAAAATTTTGTGGATATAATGTGAAATTTGCTTCTAATATTACAGATATTGATGATAAAATAATAAAGAAAGCTGCTGAAAGTCACAAGAGTGAAAAAGAAATAGCAACTTTTTATGAAGAGGCTTATTTTAATGATGTTAAGCGTCTTAACTCTTTACTACCAGATTATATTCCACATGCTACTAGCTATATTGGCGATATGATTAATTTTATCGCTGATTTAATAGCTAAGGGTTATGCATATGAAATAGATGGTAATGTTTATTTCCGCATTAGCAAAATTGCTGATTATGGACTATTGTCTAATCAGGCACAGGAAGCTTTAGTAGAAGGTGCTAGAGTTGAGGTTGCTGAAGCTAAGGAAAATCCACTCGATTTTACCTTATGGAAGAAAACAGAAGAAGGTATTAAATGGGATAGTCCTTTTGGTCAAGGTCGGCCAGGCTGGCATACAGAATGTGTGGTTATGAATCATAAACTTTTTGGTCCGCAAATCGATATTCATGGCGGCGGTATGGATTTAAAATTCCCGCATCATGAAAATGAAATTGCCCAATGTGAAGCCATGTATAATACTCATTTAGCTAATTACTTTTTACATGTTGGTAGAGTAGATCTTAAAGGGGTAAAGATGTCTAAATCCCTAGGTAATTATATATTTGTCAAGGATTTCGATACTCCAAGAAAGATTATGGTTTTACGAATGATTTTAGCTTTCTCACCATATCGGGCTAACATTAATTATCAGGATGACCTCTTTAAACAATATGAGACTATCTATGATAAGTGGCAAAGAGCCTATAAACAAGCTTATTATTTATTAGCAGCTAATGATTTATTAGCCAATAATCTAGATGAAAAAATAATTGCGGACTTTAAAGGCTATATGGATGCTGACTTTAACGTTCAAAATGTTCAGACCATGCTTGATGAATTAATTAAAAATTGTAATTTAGCATTGAGACAAAATGACTTAGGAAGGCTAGCAACTTTACTTAATACTTTTAAAGTTATTTCTGATACTTTTGGCCTTGATTATTATTTAACACCTTTAACAGAAGATTTAAAGACAAGCTATTTAGCTTGGCAAGCAGCTCGTAAAGCCAAGGATTTTGCTAAAGCTGATAGTTACCGGCAAGAATTAGTTGCTAAAGGAATTTTATAATGCAGGCAGAATTGTATAACGGCTTAACTTTAGCCTATCTTGGTGATGTTATTTTTGAATTACTAATTAGAGAAGATGCCTTAATTAAGGGAGTAACTAAGGTTAAAGACCTTCACACTTATGTTACTAGTAAGGTTAATAGTAATGCCCAGGCTAAATATATTGATTATCTATTGGCTAATAATCTTTTAACTGAAAAGGAGCAACAAATCTATTTAAAAGGTCGTAATAGTAAAATTCATACGGTGCATAAGGATTTGGCGACATATCATAAAGCGACAGGTTTTGAGGCCTTATTAGGCTATTTATATTTAGTAAAAGATTTAGAGCGTTTAAAGGAAATTGTTAATTTCATAAAGGAGCTATAGGATGACGAAAGATGAATTTATAGTAGAAGATGAAGTAAAAGAAACTCCTAAACGTAAAAGAAAGACAACTAATTCTTCAACCACCTCTACTTCAGCTAATCAAGCTGAAGCGGTAGATGAGGTTATTGTAAAAACTCCAAAAACAACGAAGAAAAAAGTGGTTAAGGAAGAAGTTAATTTATTTACGGTGGATAATAATGAAACTAAGGTAGAAAAGGCTGTTGAACCAGAGGAAGAGGCTAAACCAGTTTCTACAAGTGTAGTTAGTGAAAATAACGAAAAATCAGTAAAATCTTCACCAATTGAGGTTAAGAATGTTGAACCAGTTAAGGAGGATATAGTAGCTACTAAAACTACGGAACCCCCTAAAAAAGAAGTAAAAAAGGAAGAACATTTACCATCTAGTGTAGTAAAATATATTGCTAAAAGCCAACACTCTAAGGCTAAAAAGCAACGGAAATTGGAGAAGCAGCAAATGAAAAATAATCAGACACTTGTGCGTTATAATGCTAATCCTGATGAAGGTTTAACACAAGAACAAGTTGAAAAAAGAATTAGTCAAGGTTTAGTTAATGTCACTAAAAAGGGCTCAACCAAATCAATTAAAAAGATTATATTTTCTAATTTAATAACCTTCTTTAATATCTTAACCTTTGCGATTGCCGGAATTTTAATTTCAGTTAGAGCTTTTACTGATTTATTTTTCGTGGTAATCGTTACGGCCAATATTATTATTGGTATTATCCAAGAAATTAAGGCTAAAAATATTATTGATCGTTTGTCTTTAATGCAGGCTCCAACTGCCTTTGTTATTCGAAATGGAACAAGAAGTGAAATTGCCGTATCCGAGGTCGTATTAGATGATATCTTAGTCTTAGAAGCGGGTAAACAAATTCCATCAGATGCGATTTTGATAGATGGTTCAGTTGAAGTGAATGAGTCCTTGTTAACTGGTGAAAGTGATGCTATTATCAAAAAGCCAGGTGATACCCTATATTCTGGTTCCTTTGTTATTAGTGGTACTTGTCATGCTAGAGTTGATAAGGTTGGTAAGGATAATTATATTTCTCGTTTATCTGGGGAAGCTAAATTATATAAGAAACCTAAATCTGATTTATTAAAATCTTTAAATTATATTATTGTCGTTATGGCTGTAATTATTATTCCAATTGGGGTTACCTTATTTTACATGCAACACTTTGTTAATGGTGTTGATATGGTTACAGCTGTAAGAAAAACTGCGGGAGCAATGGTTGGTATGATTCCTTCAGGACTAATGTTATTATCATCTGTTGCACTGGCTGTTGGTGTTATTCGTTTAGCCCAAAATAAAGTAATGGTTCAAGAACTTTACTGTATTGAAATGCTAGCGCGGGTTAATGTCTTATGTTTAGATAAAACAGGTACTATTACAGATGGTACAATGTCTGTTAAGGACGTAGTCGAATATGAAAACAATTTTGGTATTTCAACTAAAGTTGTCATTAATGGTATGTTAAATGCCTTGAAGGAAAACAATTTAACCCAAAAGGCTTTAGAAGAAAAATTTGGTTCTAATAAGAAAATTAAATATCATTCATTAATCCACTTTTCAAGCCAAAGAAAGTTTAATGCAGTTAGCTTTGAACGTTATGGCACCTTCATTATGGGGGCTCCAGAATTTGTATTGCGTGATGTTTTTGAAAATTATCGAGTAGATGTTGATAATTATTCTAAACAAGGCTACCGGGTTTTAGCTTTAGCTCATAAGGAAGGCTTTATTGAAAATGAAACGTTACCTGAAGGTCCAGTTCAGCTAGTTTCTTTAATTTTAATTGAGGATAATATTAGACCAGATGCTATTGAAACAATTACCTACTTTAAAAATAGTGGGGTTGAAGTAAAAGTTATTTCTGGTGATAATCCTCTTACTGTTGCCAAAATCAGTGAAAGGGCTGGTATCGACAATGCTAAGGTTTGTGTATCTTTAGATGGTATGTCTGATGAAGATGTAGCTCGTGCTGCTACGCGTTACACAGTCTTTGGCCGGGTTTCACCAGATCAAAAACGTATTCTAGTCAAAGCTTTAAAGGAAGCTGGTAAGACTGTTGCGATGACTGGTGATGGTGTTAATGATATTTTAGCTTTAAGAGAAGCTGATTGTTCTATTGCAATGGCTTCAGGTAGTGAAGCTGCACGGAATGCCAGTCACTTGGTTTTAATTGATTCTAATTTTAGTTCTATGCCAAAGGTTGTTGCTGAAGGCAGAAGAGTAATAAACAATGTGGCGCGGGTAGCTTGTCTATTCTTGACGAAAACTATTTTTAGCTTCTTATTGGCTATGCAAGCTTTAAATAGTGGTGGTATTTATCCAATCAGTACAGTTCAACTATCTATCATTGATTTCTTCGTAGTTGGTATTCCAGCTTTCTTCTTGGTTCTTGAACCAAATAATAATGAGGTTGATACGCGCTTCTTGCCAAACATTATTAAGGGAGCCTTACCAGGTGCTATAACCATTTTAATATGTTCTATGATAACCTTCCAATTAGTAGACTATTTGAACTATGATTTCATGACATCATCTACAATCATTATTGTTGTTGCGACTAATACTTGTCTAATGGTTTTATTTAAGGTTTGTCATCCATATAATCGGTTAAGAAAAGTAATTTGTGGTTGCTCTTATACACTTTTTGTGTTGTGTATTATCTTCTTGCCTAGTCTATTTGAAATAAGACCAATCTTTAAATTTATGGAATATACCTCTGATACGGTCGAGATAACTCGTTTAGATAGCATTCCATCAATTGCCATTTCGGAAGATTATAACTTTGTATTAGACGGGGTAGTTTATGATACTAAGGCTTATCCAGGTATGGATAGCCTACCTACTACAAGTTCAAGTAATGGTGAACTTACTATTAATTCTGGTCAAAACTTCCAACCAGTTACTTTAAATGGTGAAGGCTGGAAGATTCCTACTCCAACCCTATCAGTAGATGAGAATAATGTTTTATATGCCGGTGGTTATAATACAGGAGTCGTTAAATTTAGTGATTCAGTTAATAATATTCACTTGAAATATGATGAGAATGGTAATGTTTATATTTACTCTCTTACAGAAGATAACCAAGAAAAGGAAATATTAGCAACTGATTATTCTATTTTGCCAAGTTTTAGTATCAATAATAATTATTTATATCTTAATGGTACTAAGACAGATGTCCTAGTTAACTATAGTAAGATTAATACAGTTACTTTAGATTCTAATACAATGTTAGTGTCAATTAATGGCAGTACAGAAATTGGTACAGTTAATGGTGAACCTTATCGGTATAAGGTAGAAGAAGCTAATATCACCTATGATAGTGAGGATAACTTAATCTTAGATGCAAGCAAAATTATTGTTAACAATAATAGTGATGAACAGGTAGAAGTTACCATTGCTACCTTTGGCCTTGATAGCTTAAAGGCTTTAGTTGAACATGAAGAAAATGCAGATTCTTATAGTCAACAATATATTCGGGCTGATGGAGTTATTTATGCTATATACGATGCTTCAACAGGTAGATATTTAAAGAGTAATATTAGTATTATTCAACCAAGTATTGAAATTGCTGAAGCAGGTCGTTACATTATTGATGGTAAATATACTAAATATATAGCAACTAGCAATGGTGGTGATTCTGCTACTCAAGTTAATGTAACAGAAGATGGCTACCTAACAATTAACGATTTAGTTACTGACTATAAAGCTGACTTTAGCATTCAAATGGGAGGAACTGTTCAAAGACTATCTATTCCAGCTATTTTGATACTAGTAACTCTTTGTTTGGCATCTGCTCCATTAATGCGGATTTTAACTGGTTTTGTACCTTGGTTAAAACAAACAATTAAGAGTATCCAAAATGTATTATCAAAATTCTAAAAAAAGCCTTTTTGGCTTTTTTTATTGTTATTTAAGTAGTGATTTGTTATAATCAAACTGAAAAAAGCGAGGCATATTATGATTAAAATTTATGGAAAAAATGCGGTAAAAGAAGCAGTATTAAACAAGGCTCAGTTAGAGGCTATTTATGTAGATAGTAATGATTTTAAGCTACAAGATTTTTTAAAAAAGAATAATGTAAAATATGTGCTAAAAAATAAGCTAGAGTTAGAAAAGCTCTTTGGTCCTAATCACCAAGGAATAGGGGCCATTAGAGCAGATTATAAAACGTATGATATAACTTATTTTTTACAGGATAAGCCAAATAAAAGAGTCTTAATTTTAGATGGAATTAATGACCCGCATAATTTAGGAGCCATCATTCGTTCAGTTGATGCCTTTGGTTTTATGGGAATTATTTTGGGTAATAATCGCAGTGTGCCAATTACACCTACAGTTGTGCATGTTTCAACGGGGGCTATTGAATATGTGCCACTTTGCTATGTCAATAGTTTAAACCATGCGGTTAAAACTTTAAAAGATAATGGCTATTGGATAGTTAGTGCTGAGGCTTTTGGCACTACTAAAATCAAGGATATTTCTCCTGATCGCAATATTGCCCTAATCATTGGTAGTGAGGGTTTTGGTATCAGTAAGACCCTTTTAAAAGAAAGTGATTATGTGGTGGCTATTGAAATGAAAGGTCATGTTAATAGTTTAAATGCTTCAGTTAGTGCCGGTATCTTAATGGAACAATTGAAATAAGGAGAAAAATGTATTTAGGCTGGAATGATTACGAATTAATCTATTTGATTAAAGAAGGTAATGAGAAGGCCTTAAACCTCATGTATCAAAAATATAGTAACTTTATTCGAATAAAAGCTCGGGAGTTAGGCTTTAGTTATTTGGATATTGATGATTGTGTACAAGAAGGTCTTATTTTATTGACTAAAGCTTTAATAATTTATGATGGTAATTTTAAAAAGAGTTTTTGGTCCTATTTTAATTTAATTTTGAAGCGGCGTTTATGGCGACTATATAAAATGGCTAATATTCATAAGACCGAAAGCTTAGAGGTAGAGGTTAAGGATATGAATACCTTTAGAGAAAATGTTAGAGAATATGGTCAAGTAATTAAAGATGAGTATTTACACTATCTCTATGAGGAAGTTTATTATTACCATACACCAATTCAAATAATTGCGGATAAGTTGGGACAAAAGAGTAGTAAAATTTATAAGGATTTGCAAAAAATCAAAGAAATATTGAGATTAGAGTTTGACTTATAGTTGAAAAAAATGTAGAATTATATGGACACTATAAAGGTGGTTTTTTAGTATGAGAAAAAAAGTTATTTTAATTTGTGAGGAATGTTTAAGTAGAAATTATACAACTACTAAAAGTCCACAAAAGGAAAATGAACGTTTAGAGATGAAAAAATTTTGTCCTAAATGCAATAAATATACTATGCACAAAGAAACTAAGTAAAGGGTGATTTTATGGCTATTAAAGAAAAACAAGTTGAAAAGAAATCAAAGCTATGGGAAATATTAAGCAAGGATTATCGTTGGGAAAGTTACGTATTCTTCTTAATTTCGCTAGTAGTATTATTATTAGGTGTTCTAATTTTAGTAGGAACAATTAGCATTGCTGAGGATGCATTCTTAATCGGACCTATTTCTAACATATTTGCTTGGATTATGGTGGTATTTGGTGCTTTAGCATTGATTTATGCGGTTTATCCATTCTTTAAACCAGCCTTTCCTGAAATTAAAAGAATTAGTTGGCTTAAGGGTAAGAAATACTTTGGTAATGTTGTTAGAGTATTTATCTTTATTATTGTTTTAGCCTTATTATTCTTATTATATGATATGTTTATTACAGAAGTATTAGCAAAGATTATGGGGTAATGACAAATGAGAAGATGGTATGCAGTTCAAACTTATTCTGGTTACGAAAATAGCGTTGTTGATGATTTAATTTCACGTAAAGACTCTATGGGTCTAGCTAATAAGATTTATCAAATCTTAGCACCAGATCAAACAGAAGAAGTAACCGATAAAAAAGGTAAGAAAAAGATTAAAACTTCTAAGATTTATCCAGGATATATTTTCCTAGAAATGGAAGTAGAAAAAGAAATTGATGATACAACTTGGTTTATTATTCGTAATACACCAAAGGTAACTGGTTTTTTAGGCTCATCAGGTCATGGTACTAAACCAGTTCCAATTCCTCAAGATGAAATGAATAGAATTCTTCAAAAGATAGGTCTTCTAGAAAAAGAAGAATTCAATATTCATGAAGGCGATCAAGTTGAAGTAATTTCTGGACCATTCATTGGTCAAACAGGTGTAGTTTCAGCTGTTAACTTAGAAAAAGAGCAAGTTGTAGTTATGATTGAATTATTTGGTCGAGCTACTCCTAATGAATTACAATTTAATCAGGTGAAAAAGCTTGTTTAGTATTGTACGAAAGAAAATAATTGTCCTTGTTTTCTTCACACTTCTAATTAGTGATATATGTTCCATTGTTAAGCCAGCACTAGATTATAATTATTATGATTATGAGCGGTTTGATATAGTCTATTCAATTATTAATGGCAATGTGGTTTTACATTTATCATTAATTTATGCTTTAATAGTCTTAATTTTATATTTTGGTTTAAATTTTTTTAAAACCCAAAAATCAGTAAAAAATTAAATTAAACCAGTCTAGTCCTAGAGATTAGGCTGGTTTTTTATATATGAAAAAACGTAAATAAATTAAAAATAAAATAAAAAAATCACTTGCAATATCAAAATGTTTTTGTTATAATTTATAAGCACGTATTTGGTACGTCAGTGGGAGGTTAAGACCGTTTAACCACATCATTGAAAGAAGGAGGAAATAAAATGGCTAAGAAAGTAGTTAAAGTAGTTAAATTACAGATTCAAGCCGGTAAAGCTAATCCAGCGCCTCCAGTCGGTCCAGCATTAGGACAGGCAGGCGTTAATATCCCAGGCTTTTGTTCACAATTCAATGATCAAACTAAAGATAAAATGGGATATGTTCTACCAGTAGTAATTTCTGTATATGAGGACCGTTCTTTCACATTTGTTGTAAAGACTCCACCAGCTTCTGACTTATTAAAGAAAGCTGCAGGAATTCAAAAAGGTTCTGACAATGCTA